>MGTI01000031.1:0-11758 GCA_001799365.1 Desulfobacterales bacterium GWB2_56_26
GACGCCATTCTCGCCGATGTCGAAAAAGTCTTTGATATTATGCCGCTTTGCCCAGTCCCGCATGATTTTCCCCTGGGTTGCGGTCTTCGAATCCTTGGCCGGCGTGACATGGTCGATGACGGCCTTGATCCTGGCAGGATCGAAGACCTGATCCATGCCTTTTTCGACCAGGTCCATGATGGCGATCGGAGTGGTAATCTCATGACACATCACCACGTCGAGCGAGAGGACCACATTATCCGGTGAAGGCTTGTCACGCAGGTGGGCAGCGAATATCTTTTCAGCTATGGTTTTTCCCATGGTATGTACTCCGGTGGAAAGAAGGACAGGTACGGTCATGCCCGGCACTTGAAAAACAGGCGGGCTTTTTTAAAATTGTTATCCAGACTGCAGAGTTAGACACACTACACAAAAAATGGTAATCTGGCGAGAATTTAATATGGCGGTGCGGCAGCGAAGCGTTGCCCGCAGCGGCCGCAGGGTTCGAAACCCCATGATGTTCGGAGGTACGGCGATGGCTTTTGGCAGAATCATCCTTCTTGCTGTTCTTTTCATTACTTCCATGGCCGTCGACTGTTTTGCCGCCCATGGAGTAACCCTGAACGGTGAAATGAAATACGGCCCGGACTTCACCCGGTTCGAATACACTTCGCCCGATACAGTCAAAGGCGGCAGGCTGGTGCTGCACGATATCGGCAGCTTCGACAAGATGAATCCCTTTACCTTGAAAGGGGAAGCGCCGCTCGGGCTGGAAGCGCTGGTCTATGAACCGCTGGCGGTGTCAAGTCTCGACGAGCCTTTTGCCCAGTACGGTCTGCTCGCATCCGATATCGAGATTGCCCCCGATAAAAAATCCGTCACCTTCACCATCGACCGGCGGGCCACGTTTTCCAACGGTTCCCCGGTTACTGCCGAAGATGTGGCGTTCACCCTGGCGACGCTCAAAAGCGATCTTGTCCATCCCCATTTCAACTATTATTACGAAGATATTCAGGCCTCGGAAATCCTGGATGAATACAAAATCAAATTTATCTTTAAGAAACCCAACCGGGAATTGCACATGATTGCCGGACAACTCCAGGTTATGTCGAAGAAATTTCTCGCGGAGCATCCTCTGGGTCAGATTGGAGCCGGCGGGCTCACTCCGCCCATTGCCTCAGGTCCCTATGTTGTGGAATCATTCAACCTCGGCAAAACAATTACCTACAAAAGAAATCCCCATTACTGGGCAAAAGACCATCCGACCAGAAGGGGGATGTACAACTTTGACGAGATAACCGTCAAATACTACAAAGACCAGACAGTTGCCCTGGAGGCATTCAAGGCAGGGGAATTCGATTTCATCTCGATCAATATCGCCAAACAGTGGGCAAGAGACATGGGGGGCAATAAATTTACCGACGGGTCGATCATCAAAAAGACCTTCCCCCATAACAATAATGCCGGGATCCAGGGCTTTTTGATGAATACCAGAAAGCCCTTGTTTCAGGACAGGAGAGTCAGAAAGGCCCTGGGACTTGCTCTTGACTTCGCATGGATCAACACCTCGCTCTTTCATGGCCAATATACCCGAAGCGATTCGTACTTCAGCAATTCCTACCTGGCGGCCAGAGGCCTGCCGGACGACTCGGAGAAAAAACTGCTGGAACCCTTCCGGGACCAGCTCCCTCCGGAGGTCTTTACCGAAGCCCTTTCCCCGCCGGTAGCTGACGGACCTGAGGGAATGCGCCGTAATCTGCTCATGGCCAAAGGCTTGCTTGAAGAAGCCGGATGGCGGGTAGAGAACGGCGAGCTGACCAATGCACAAGGGGAGCGTTTTGCCTTCGATATTCTCCTCTCCTCCCCGACCTTTGAGCGGGTCATGGCGGTTTATGTCAAAAACCTGCAGAAACTGGGAATTCAGGCGGAATACCGGAGCGTCGATTATTCCCTCTATTCGGAACGGCTGAAAACGTTCGACTTCGACATGATTGTCCAGAGCTACGGCCAGTCGCAATCTCCCGGCAACGAACAGAGGAATTACTGGCACTCATCTTCGGCGGCAAAAGAAGGCTCGCAAAACTTTGCCGGCGTCAAATCCCCGGCCGTGGACTTTCTGGTTGAAAGAATTATCTACGCCGAAAGCAAGGAAGAACTTATCACTGCCTGCCGGGCACTCGATCGGGTCCTCTGGTTCGGCTATTATCTCGTGCCGAACTGGTATCTGGCGGTGCACCGGTTGAGTTACCACGATAAGTTTTCCATGCCCTCGACGTTGCCCCTCTACTACGATTCGTTCCAATTGCTCATGACCTGGTGGATAAAAAATCAATAAGACTCGAAACTTTCTGAAAATCAACCTTTCGGATTCCGCATCCAATGCATCATTTTTCTTGACTTTTACCTCTTTTTATTGATACGCATTCAGTGTGATCCCTAACAGATGGGACCATTATTATTAATACAGGCCGGGTTGAGTAGATTGGGACATACGATATTTGGTCTGTTTATTCGGGGAGGCTTGTTGTATGTCTGATCGGGTGCAGGGAAAGGTCAAATGGTTCAATGCGAGCAAAGGGTATGGTTTTCTGGAGAGACCCGACGGTGAGTCGGACGTCTTTGTGCATTACAGCGCTATTCAGGGAGAGGGCTTTCGCAGCCTCGAAGAAGGAGATGCGGTTGAATTCACAATTGCCAAAACCGATAAAGGGCTGCAGGCTGAGAATGTCAGCAAAATGAGTTAGACACGAGTTAAGCGAGCCATAGCCATTTGTTCCTTGACCCCGTTTCATGGTGCACGACGATGCACCTGCAACGGGGTTTGTTTTTTTTATTCACGCAAAAAGTGTTGCCAATCCGGTTTCTTTATCAGAAAAATGAGATATCATTGTCTGCAGTTTCTTATTTTTTTTCGGGGTAATTTGTGTATTCTGTACAATTTCTGTTGAGACAACTCGCCGATACGGAGAAATTGGGCCGCCTCCTTGGGCAATCGGCAACTCCCGGAGACGTTATTTGTCTCGATGGCGATCTCGGTGCAGGAAAAACCACCCTTACCCAGGCAATTGCCCGGGGAGCGGGGGTCCCTGAAGATTGTTACGTGACGAGTCCTTCCTTTGCCATCCTTCATGAATACGAAGGAAGATTGCCGGTCTACCACATGGATTTTTATCGCCTGCACGATGAAGCCGATGCCCTCGATCTGGGATTTGACGAATACTTCTACCTTGCCGGCCTTACCGTAATCGAATGGTCGAAACAGGCGGAGAGGATTTTGCCGCAGGAAAGGCTGTCGCTTGAACTCCAACTCCATGACGATATGCAGAGGACTGTTACGATAACTGCAACAGATGCGTTCGCGGAGAGGTTGCGATGGCTTGAAAAGGAGTTTTCAGGCAGAACGGACGGAACGAGAGCGCTTTCTTGATGATAACCGAAAAAACTATGATAGTTGCTCCTGTAGAAATGAATGAGGAGCTTTTTGCCCAGGCAGCAAGCGGCAGCTGTTGTTTGTCCGATGGGTTTTTGCAGTGGTGAGGCTGGGAATTCCGGCCCGCTTTTTTATTTATTCCATTTTTAGAATAACCGATGAAAAAAAAATCTGTTGCTTTCAAAGATTGTTTCAAGAAATTCACCATAGACCAAGACAAGGCCATCACCCCCGAAGAAACCCTGAAGAGCTTTTATGCAAAAGTTGCCGGTCTCGACCTGAAGATCCTGGGCGAGGTAAGGCGAATCGATAACGGCCGTCTTGATATTCCGGTCTACTTCAGTGTCTGCGGCGATGACGCCCGGGCCCTTACCGGCACGAAAAAACAGATGGGCAAGGGCGCTTCTCCCATCCAGGCCGAAGCCTCGGCGTGCATGGAACTGGCGGAGCGGTTTTCATTTTTTTCGTATAAAAGCAATCCTGGCAATTTCCTGAACGGCGACTACGCCTCCATGATCAAAGCCGGATACCCGGTGCTCGACCTTACGCATCTGCTGAATTCCGTGCACGATACCCACTCGAGCGTCGAGCTGCTGAGTCAGCTGCTGGAAAATATTCCCATGCAGTGGGCGTGGGGAACCAACATCACCACCGGGAAGGATGTCCTTATTCCCTTTTCCTGGTTTTTCGCCATCAATGAATTCAACGGACCGTCGGCTGGCAATACCCTTGAGGAAGCGGCCTTGCAGGGGATCTGCGAAATCGTCGAGCGTCATGTCTGTTCGGTTGTCAATCATCAGAAGCTTGTCACCCCGAAAATCGACTGTGACTCGGTTCAGGATGGTGTCGCCAAAGAGCTGCTGAGAAAGTTCAAGGCGCAGAATATCGAACTGTATCTCAACGATTTCAGCCTCGACACGGGAGTCTGCACGGTCGGCGCCCTCGCCATCGATCGATCGACCTTCCCGGGCAAAAGCGAAATCGTCTATACCGCAGGCACAACCCCCGATCCCGAGAAGGCCCTCATCCGGGCCATCACCGAGATCGCCCAACTTGCCGGCGATTTCAACACCAACTCCAATTACGTCGCATCAGGCCTGCCAAAACCGCTCTCCATGGAAGAAGTGGATTACGTTACCGAGACGCCGGATACCGTCACTATCCAGGAGATGGCCAACCTCGCCGACAACAATATCCGGATGGAAATCGAAAACTGCATCGCCGCGCTCAACAAAATCGGCCTGGAAGTCCTGATGATCGACGTCACCCACAGCGGCCTTGAGATCCCTGCGCTGTACACCATCATTCCGGGGGCGCATTTCCGGGAACGGTCGATGATTAAAGATGTTGGGCTCTTTGCCGCCAAGTTGCTAGTCGAGCGGGTCTCCGACTCGGAACTGCTCGAAGAAAAATTGTCTCAGATGGAGCAATTGCTGCCGGAAGCCTATTACCTTGAATTTTATCGCGGCCGCAACTTCTCGGATATGGGTTTTCCTGAATCCGCCCTGCACCATTTTGAGCGGACGCTCCAGATGCAGCCGGAGGCGGAAGATCTGCCCTATATTTATTCCTACATGGGCAAGTGCTTGAAAGACGTAGGCAAATACAACGAGGCGATCGACGTGCTGGGTAAAGGACTGGCTGAGGACGAGGAACGGCCGGATATGCACAATACCCTTGGCGTGTGTTTCTTCAAAACCCAGGAGTATGAACAGGCGATCAAGCATTTTCGGCGGGCGGTAGATCTGAATCCGGCATCGGGGATAGATTACGCCAACCTGGGCGTCAACTACCACAAATTGGGTAACAACACTATGGCCGCCGAATTTCTGACTCTTGCTCTCACCCTGGACCCAAGTCTCGATTTTGCCCGGGATCTGCTTGCCGGTATTGATAAGTAACCGTCTTTATCAGCCATGGTCGCACCATCGATAAGATATCTCGTCGGCAAGGCCATTGCCCTGGGTCTGGTTTGGTTTTGTCTTGCCGGCACTCTTTTTGCGGCCGAATCGCTCCAATCGCTCAAGGACCGGGCCAGGAACTACTATCGGGGAATTGGCACCGAACGGAGTTATGCCAAGGCCCTGCAACTCTATCTTCAGGCAGCCCGCCAGGGCGATTCGGAAGCCCAGTACATCAGTGGCGGCATGTACTTCAAGGGCCTTGGCGCCAAAAAAGATCTGGCAATGGCTTTCAAGTTTCTCCACCAGGCGGCCATGAGCGGCAAAAGCAGTCCGGAGTCCCAACAGATCATCGGCCAGGCCTTCCTGCTCGGTTCGGGTGTGCCGAAAAACTATGAAAAAGCCGTGGAATGGTATACTCGTGCGGCGGAAAGCGGCAATAAAGAAGCCCAGAACGAGTTGGGCTTCATGTATACGGTCGGCAAGGGTGTCGAACAGGATGCGGAAAAGGGCGCCGAGTTCTTTGTCAAGGCGGCGTACAACGGACTGGCCGTTGCCCAGTATAATGTCGGGATCATGTACTACACCGGCAACGGCTTTAAGGACAGCGATCTGCAGAAATCCTATGCCTGGCTGAATCTGGCTGCAGCAAACGGCCACCGGCCGGCGCTTGCCGCCAGAACCTCCCTGGAATCCACTTTAACCGGCAAAGACTTGGCCGCCGCCCAGGCGCTTTCCGACGAACTGGCGCAGAAAATCAAACCATAAAGCCAATCTCCCGGGAGATGTTTTGCCCCGGAAAGGGTGCAGGCGAGTTTCAGGCGGGATTGAGACACATCAATCCTTCTTCCACAGTATTGAAGGTAAAAACCTTGCTCAAGTTATTCTTTATTTCCGAGCTGGCATAGACTCGCGCTCGCCCTTCGTCGGTGATGACGCCAAAGCGCTTCAGGATATCGGCGACGGATGGCTGCACGCCGCAAAGGGCCAGGAGCTGGATCTTCGGGTCCATGATTATCGAACCCAGGATGCCGATCAGGCTTGAGTTAATAATATTGAACGGAGTTAAATCGACAAAAATATAGGTGTCAAGTTTGCTGTCCTGCACCTTGTCGCTGGTGGTGAAGTCAATCAAGGCGTTCTTGATCTGTTCAAGGCCCTCCTTGACGGAATTCATTTCTCCTACCTTGATGATGCAGACTCTTCCCTCGCTTACTGATATTTGCCCCATCGATAATACCCCCGCACAAGAGTTCAGACACTCCCGAGACTCTTCTCATGAATAATAGTTTTGTTGTCTTGGAATCCTCAATGGCTTGCTGCTGCAGCACAACAGCTTCAATGAGGTTGTTCGGATCAATGGTATCATTTTCCTATCGCTATAACAAATTGACCGGAGCAGTATTTTGATTTTTTGAGGCTTAAGTGATTGGAGACGGCGGGAATAAAAGCTATTTTTTTTCGAACACAATCAGGGTCTGGTCGTCATCCGGCATTTCGGCGTCGGCGAAAATCGTGATGTCTTCAAGAATTGCCTGGCGAAATACGCGGCTGGAAGCTGAGGCCTTGGCATTTTTCAGGCAGGCAAATAACCGTTCCTTGCCATAAACCTGCTGGCGGTTGTCGATCGTCTCGGTAATGCCGTCCGTATAGACGAAGAGTTTATCATCCTTGGCAAACCGGAAGGTGGTCTCGCTGTAGTTGCAGTGACAATCGAGACCTAGAGGCATGCTGTCGTGTTCGATTTCGACGATCCCGTCTCGCGACATCAGGACCGGATAGGGTTGGCCGCCATTGCTCATGATAACTTCCTCGCCCTTGAAAATCAGCACGGAGGCCGCAACAAACCGCCCCAATGGCATGATTCCGCAGATGTCCTCGTTGAGCAGGGTCAGTATTTGCGCAGCGGAGTGAGAACTGTTCGCGAGCTGCTGCAAAAAACCTATAACCCGCATCGAGATGAGGGCAGCCGGCAAACCATGCCCGCAACTGTCGCCGATAAAGAAACCGAGCTCACCGCTCGGCCGGGGGAAGGTATAGAAAAAATCGCCGGAAATGGTCGAATAGGGACGGTTGAATATCTGCACCCCGAGGCCGGCATTCTGGCATAGGCTCTCGGTAGTCAGGAAGTCGGTCAGAAACTTCTGCTGCATCATGGCACCGGCAGCGAGATCCTCCGCCATTTTCTTTTCCAGGTAACGGTTGCGGAGGAGGGTGTTCACCCGGGCGACCATCTCCTCCTCCGAAAACGGCTTGCGGAGATAATCGTTGGCGCCGATTTCCAGGGCCTTGACTACACTTGCCGTTTCCGATTTGGCGGTGAGCATCAATACCGGAATGTGCGAGAGACTCTCGTCTTGCTTCAATCCCCGGAGCATCTCGAAACCGTCCATTTCCGGCATCATGATATCCAGCAGAATCAGATCGGGTTGCTTATCCTTCGCCTGCTGCAGTCCCTCGATACCATTTGCCGCGTAATAGAGCGGAACCCCCATATGCTCGAGATTCAAGGTACAGATATCCCGATTGATTTCATTGTCATCTACGATAAGAATGCCACTTACTTCCATCATGCCTACTCTTTGAGTAAAACTTATGGCTCGTCCCATTTTAGGTGTTTTTCCAGCACTTTTCCGGATCCCGGTTCTTTTTATCGATTATTATTCCCGATTTTTCACTTTTTGCCATGAGCGGCAGGGTGAAGTGAAAGCGAGTGGCACCATCCGCGCCGGTATCGGCCCAGATCTTGCCACGATGGTCTTCGACGATCTGCCGGCAGATGGCAAGCCCCAGACCCGTTCCGCCGGCCCCGCTTTTGGTCTTGCTGCTCTGGGCAAATTTATCGAAGATGGCGGCGAGTTCAGCCTCAGGAATCTCTATCCCGCGGTTGCTGATGGTGGTCCGCAACATTATTCGATTGGGTGACTGCATATGCTGCGTAAAGGCAACCCTTATGGTGGTGCTCGGGTCGCTGAATTTTATCCCGTTGGACAGGATATTCCGGATAACCTGACCGATCCGCCCTTGATCGAAGAAGGCGGTGGTCGTGATTTCCGGCGGTATAATGCGCATCTCCAGTCCTTTTTTTTCGGCGAGCGGGGTGAGTTCATTGATTGCCAACTTTATTTCCGTTATCAGGTCGTGATCCCGAAAGGCGTACTTCATTCTGCCGGCTTCCAGTTGGGCCAAATCGAGAAGGCTGTTGATGAGCGGGATGAGTCTCATGCCCGAGGTGGCGATCTGTTGAAAAAAGCGCAGCAGCTCGCTGCGAGTGGCGCTTTCTATCTTCTTTTCGCCATAGTTGGCGAAACTGAGTATCGCATGAAGCGGCGTTCGCAGCTCATGGGACATATTGGCCAGAAATTCACTTTTCGCATGGTTGGCTGTTTCCGCCAGTTCCTTTGCCTGTTTCAGATCTATTTCGTAGACCCGTCGTTCTGTAACATCCCGATCAATGCCGCGATAGCCGACGATTTCGCCTCGCTTGGAGTGGATGGGTTCGCCGCTTGATTCGACAATCACCTCCTGGCCGTCTTGCCGGACGTAGCTGTACTCGAGAGAGAAGCCGCTATTGGGCTTGCCGGTTTCTTCGCCTGAAGACGAATGCCGCCAGGGAAAAAAGAGCGTTCCAACTATCTGATTCGGTTCCAGCCCCAGCAGTTTTACACTTTTAGGGCTGGCATAAGTATATAGGCCTTCGTCATCGATCTGCCAGATGAAATCGCTAGTTGTTTCAGTAAGATTTCGAAATCTTGCCTCGCTCTCGCCCAAGGCTTCGAGCACGGTTTGCCGGTCCCTTATTTCCTTACGCAAGGCGACATTGGTTTCAATGAGGGAAGCGGTGGCCTCTTCCAGTTCTTCAGCCTGGGACAGGAGGATAGCCTCCATTTCCCTTTCCAGAGAGCCAAGTCTTTTGCCCATGGCATGGCACGAAGAGACATCCTGGATGGTGAGCAGCCATTGCCGTTCTGCCGAGTCCGGGTGAAAGAGCGACCCGCTGACGGTAATCGCTCTCGTTGGCGGAGTTGCGGTAAGATAGTTCCTGCTGAATCGCGTCGTGCCGGGATCGTTGAGGAGAGCGGCCAGCTCGCGGGAATGCTCCGGCAACAAAAACAGTTCAAGGATGGAAGCAAGAGGCGTTTCCATCTCTTGCGGCACAGGGTGCGCGTTATTGCTGGCAAGGTGACCTGAGGTAAAGAGCACCATCCCCCGGTGATCGACCACCACAGTCTCGACAGGAACCATTACATTTTCAAGGGAACGGGGAGGAAGTCGGTTCATTTCCGGATGCGTCGATATCGGTCATCTTGTCAGGAACTCTCGGCCGCAGGCGACTGCGATTCATGTTCATTGTCTCTTCGAACAGCCGGACAAGTCAAGGAATATTCTCTCGCAACGAAAGGTTGCGCTGCATTACCGGAAACTTTTGCTCATTGATTCTGCTCGATATTTCGAGTATTGAAACAGCTTGAATGGCACACGGCTAACCCGAACGAACTTCTCACGAAAGGAATTTCCGCTTTCCGATGTCGAATAAAACCGTCTTTCTCCTGCGCCATGGGGATACCGGCCGGCAAGGCTGCTATATCGGCTCGACCGACGTCCCGCTCAGCGCGGAGGGCAGCCTGCAGATCGGCCGGACCGCCGGCATCTTACAGCAAGAAAACATCACCCGCATTTTCTGCAGTCCGATGCTGCGATGCCGCGAGTCCTGTGAGAGGCTGGGCCTCTGCTGCCCTCGCGAGTACCACGACTCGCTCAGGGAAATCGATTTCGGCAGGTGGGAAGGAAAACGGTTCGCCGAGCTTGCAGAAAGTGATCCGCTTCAGGTGGATGCCTGGGCAAAAGATACTGAGAATTTTCGTTTTCCGGCAGGGGAGTCTGTGGCCAGCTTCCGGCAGCGGGTGGCCGCCTGCAGGGAGTTGATCCTGGCGGCGCCCGAACCACGGCTTCTTCTGGTGACCCACGGTGGAGTCATTCGCCATCTGCTCTGTCTCATGCTGGGCCTGCCCGCAGAAAAATATCTGGCATTCGATGTCCAGCCGGGCAGTTTTTGTTCGCTTCAGGTATATTCGGATGGCAGCGTACTTACCGGGTTCAATCTCAAGAGCTGAATAAGGCTGAACAAATGGCAAAGTTGATTTTGATAACCGGCGGGGCAAGAAGCGGCAAAAGCTCCTTTGCCCTTACCCTGGCCGAATCCATTTCAGCCAAAAGACTCTTTGTGGCGACCTGCCCCAATTTGGACCAGGAGATGTCGGCAAGGGTGGAGCGACACCGGGATGAGCGACGCGGCAGGGGCTGGGCGACCGTCGAACGGCCGACAGAACTCGCCGCTCTCTTTACCGATGATGTAGCCGGTTTTGCAGTGGTGTTGATCGATTGCCTCACCCTGTGGGTAAACAACCTGCTCTTTACCGCCTCCGACGGCGGCGAGAGTATCGACGATTTCCGGATTGGCGAGTTGTGCGAAGAGTGGCTGCGACAGGCGGAAAAATACGACGGTACGGTCATCTGTGTGACCAACGAGGTGGGACTCGGAATCGTGCCCGACAATCCGCTTGCCCGCCGGTACCGGGATCTTATCGGCACCTGCAATCAGATAATCGGCAGGAAGGCGGAGGAAGTGGTTCTGGTCAGCTGCGGCATTCCGCTGTATTTAAAAAGGTCTGTTGAATCAAACAACACAAGACAGGAAGAGCGATTATGAGCCTTTTGGAACGAACATTGGAAAGGATCTTCCCCCAGGACAGTACCTGCCGGGAAGCGGCAAAAAGCCGTCTGGATAATCTGGCTATCCCCCACTGGGCCTTAGGGGATTTAATGGATCTGGCCATCGACATCGCCGGGATGACCCGCACCATCCGACCCGAGATAACGAGGAAGGCCATTGTCACCATGGCTGGGGACCATGGCGTGGTGGCGGAAAATGTCAGTAAATATCCGCAGGAAGTTACCCCGCAGATGGTCTACAACTTCGTGCGCGGCGGGGCCGGGATCAACGCGCTGGCCCGCCAGGCCGGAGCCGAGATTTTTGTCGTCGACATGGGGGTTGCCGCCGATCTCCGGGAGCTCGCAGAGGCGAAAAAGATCATCAACAAAAAGGTTGGCCTCGGGACCGGTAATATCGCCGTCGGCCCGGCCATGAGCAAGGCCATGGCCAAAAAAGCGGTCGAGTCCGGTATCGAAATCGCCGATGAACTTTCCGGCCGTTTCGATCTCTTCGGTACCGGCGACATGGGCATCGGCAACACCACCCCGTCGACCGCCATTGCCGCCGTCTGCACCGGGAAGAGTGTCGAAGAGCTGACCGGCAGAGGCACAGGCCTCGACGATGCTCAGCTCGACCACAAGATCTCGGTGATCAAACGGGCACTGGAAGTCAATAAACCAAATGCCAAAGACGGCCTCGATATCCTGGCCAAAGTCGGCGGTTTCGAGATCGGCG
>MGTI01000031.1:11773-23709 GCA_001799365.1 Desulfobacterales bacterium GWB2_56_26
TTATCGGTGCCGCCGCCAGCCGTAAGCCAGTCCTCGTCGACGGCTTCATTTCCACGGCCGGAGCCTTGATCGCCGCCCGCATCGAACCCTTCGTCAAAGATTACCTAATCTTCGCCCATCGCTCGGTCGAGCCGGGGCATGCGGCCATGCAGGAGGCACTCGGCTGCAGCAAGCCTCTGCTCGATCTCAATTTCCGGCTGGGGGAGGGCACCGGTGCTGCAGTCGCCATGAATCTGGTGGCTGGCGCGGTGGCCATTCTGACTCAGGTGGCAACCTTTGCCGAGGCGTCTGTGGCCGAGGCGGACAAATAAACCGGCCCACAGTTCATGCCCGCACCCGATAATCGACAGACGCTGTTGCTCCTCAGGTTCTGCACGGCGATGCGATTTCTCACCCTGGTACCGATATCGTGGCGGGCTGAGGACGATTCGCATCATTTTGCCGAGTCGCTGGCCTTTTTCCCGGCGGTGGGCTGCCTGATCGGGGCCGGCGGCTCTCTTCTTGCGGTCATTCTCCTCGCCATTTTTCCCCAGCCGGTAGCAGTCGTCCTGATCCTCATCTATCTCGCCTTTATTTCCGGCTGCCTGCATCTCGATGGTCTCTCCGACAGTGCTGACGGCCTGCTCAGCTCACGGCCCAGGGAAGAAAGCCTGCTGATTATGAAAGACAGCCGGGCAGGGGCGATGGGCGTCGTGACGGTGGTTTGTCTCTTTCTCGCCAAATATGCCGCGCTCTCGGCCATGCCCCCGAAGGTCTTCTGTCTTGCCATCTTGTTCATGCCCTTTGCCGGACGCTGCGCCATTCTCCTCTCTATGGCCGGATTGCGGTATGCGAGGAAAGAAGGCGGCCTCGGCGCACTCTTTTATTCGAATGATAGTAAGAATGCCTCGTTCCTGGCCCTGCTGGCATTGGTCGTGGTTCTCGCCGTTCTGGCGCCGGGACGTGCGATTCCAGTTATTGCCGGATTGCTGGCAGTGAATTTTTTGTTTAACAGATGGTGCCGGGCCAGACTCGGCGGCGCGACCGGCGATACGCTCGGTGCAGTCTGCGAACTGAGCGAAACCGTTGTAGCCATCGCCTTTGCCGCCACCCTCTCTTTATAACTTCAGCAATACGCTTATCATGAAAACTTTCGAACACGGCGGCAATATCCATAAAGCGCTCAGGGAGTCAGCAGCGGGTGCCCGACAGCTTCTCGATTTCAGCGCCAATATCAATCCGCTGGGTCCGCCCGAGTGGTTTCGGCCGCTGATCAGCAGCAAGCTGGAAAGTCTTATCCATTATCCAGACCCAGAAAATATCGACTTTCTCGAAGCGATCGCCGCCCACACCGGCATCGCCATCGATCAAATTGTCGCAGGCAACGGAACTACCGAGCTGCTTTATCTTATTACCAGGGTTCTGCCGGTCAAGCGGGCTGTCATCCCGGTGCCCTCGTACGTCGATTATGTGCGGGCGAGTCGTCTTGGGGGGCTTGCGGTGACAACCGTGCGGCTCGAAGAGAAAGCGGACTTTGCCGTTGATTGCCGTAAGCTTATGGCCGTCATCGCCCCGGACGACCTGGTGATCATCGCCACACCCAACAATCCGACCGGCAGAACCGTCGATCGGGAGAGCCTTTTGGCCCTCATCCGGGATTGTCCGCAGAGCTATTTCCTCATTGACGAAGCCTTTCTCGATTTTCAGGACGACAGCCAATCGCTTGGCGGATGCGCGGAAAATGTCCTGACCATCAATTCCATGACCAAGTTCTACGGCGTGCCCGGCCTGCGTATAGGCTATGCTGTCCTGCCGACGACGTTTGCCGGACTTGTGCGGCAAAACCTGCCGCCGTGGACGGTCAACTCACTTGCCCAGGCGGTGGGTGAGAGGGCTCTCAAGGATCTTGACTATCAAGCCGCAACAAGGCGGGTATGCCATGAACTGCGCAGTGAACTGGTGGCGGATCTCGCCGCATTTCCCCAACTAAAAATCTACCCCTCGGTTGCCAATTATCTCTTTGTTAAAATTACCAGCGGCGGGGACGCTACCGAGCTTGCGCGCTTCTGTCTTGAGCGGGGCATCATGATCCGCAACTGCTGCAACTATGAAGGGCTGGATTCGTCTTTTTTTCGAATCGCCGTCCGCACCAAAGAAGAAAACCGGCAGCTCGTTGCCGTATTCCACGACTACTTTCCGGCGTCTTCAAGCCCCCAAAAGACCCGGAAGTCCAGGCCACGAGCAAAATCCATCATGTTCCAAGGGACCTGCTCCGATGCCGGCAAATCGATCATCACCGCCGCAGTCTGCCGGATTCTCTGGCAGGATGGCATCCGGGTCGCGCCCTTCAAGGCGCAGAACATGTCGCTCAATTCCTTTGTCACCCGCCAGGGTGATGAAATGGGCCGGGCCCAGGTGGTCCAGGCTCAGGCGGCGCGCCTCGCCCCGGACAGCAGGATGAATCCCGTGCTGCTGAAGCCCAATTCGGATACCGGCAGCCAGGTGATCGTCTGCGGCAAACCGGTCGGCAACATGTCGGTGCTCGACTATAACGATTACAAGCCGAAGGTCTGGGATTCGGTTTGTCAAAGCTACGATTCCCTGGCGGCTGAGTTCGATGTGGTGGTCCTGGAAGGTGCCGGGTCGCCCGGCGAGGTGAACCTCAAAGCTGACGACATTGTCAACATGAAGATGGCTCGCTACGCCGAGGCCCCGGTTATCCTGGTCGGCGATATCGACCGCGGCGGGGTCTATTCGTCGTTTGTCGGAATCATGGAAGTACTGGCGGAATGGGAACGGCAGATGGTGGCCGGATTTCTGGTGAACAAATTCCGCGGCCAGGAATCGCTGTTGCAGTCGGCCCACGACTACGTCAAACTCCATACCGGCCGGGACGTGCTCGGTGTTGTGCCTTTCCTCTCAAACCTCGGTCTGCCGGAAGAAGACTCGGTATCATTCAAAAAGGGGGGGTTCAATCGGCAGCATAGTGGAGATGGGATTGAAATTGTTGTGGTGAATCTGCCCCACATCTCCAACTTTACCGATATCGAACCCTTTCTCGACGAGCCCGATGTCACCATCCGGATCGTCGAAAACCCGGCGGAGGTCGGCCATCCCCAGGCTATCATCCTGCCCGGCTCGAAAAACGTCATTCATGACCTGCATTTCCTGAAAACTGCAGGGTTTGTTGAAAAAATAGAACAATGCCGGGACAATGGCTGTGAGATTGTCGGCGTCTGCGGCGGTTACCAGATGCTTGGCAGGGTGATCCACGATCCGTATGGCATCGAGTCTATGGACGGTCAACTGAGCGGTCTCGGCTATATCGATATGGAAACCGTGATTGAGCGCGAAAAGACGCTCACACGAAAATCGGGCATCCACCACTTGTCCGGCACGATGGTTTTCGGCTACGAGATCCACCATGGGATATCTTCCACGTCGCCTGCACCGCTGCTCAGGTTTGACGACGGTTCGACCTGCGGCGTGGCAAGCGTTTCGGGCAAAATCTGGGGAAGCTATCTGCACGGCATTTTCGACAGTGACGGATTCCGCCGCTGGTTCATCGATCGGTTGCGGCAGCAAGCCGGTTTTTCACCGGTCGGCAGAATCATTGCCCCGTATGATCTCGAAGGGGCTTTTGAACGACTGGCGGAAACCGTCAGGAAGCGCATCGATATGGCCGCGCTGTATCGGCTGCTGAAAATTTGACCGGAAAATTTATGAGCTATACCCTGCAGCTGTTTGCCGCCGTCATTCTCGACTTTTTTCTCGGCGATCCCCGCTGGTTTCCCCATCCGGTCAGGGGAATCGGCCGATTGTGCAGCTGGAGCGAGGCACTCACCCGCTCGCTGTTCGGCAAATATCTCTACCTCGCCGGGATATGCACGGTACTGATAGTCGTCACCACCACCGTAGCCGTGGTTCTTCTCCTGCTGCAGGCAGCCTCCTCCCTGCATCCGCTGTTCGGCGGAGCCCTGGCCGTCTTTCTGCTCTATACGACCATTGCCGCAAGAGACCTGATTCGGCACAGCAACGCCGTCTACCACAAGCTGAAATCACCGGCATCTCTTGACCAGGCAAGGGAGGCTATCGGTCGGATAGTTGGGCGGGAAACCAAGCAATTAGACGAAGCCGGAATCAGCAGGGCCTGCATCGAGACGGTCGCCGAAAACATGGTCGACGGGATTACCGCACCGCTTTTTTTTGCCGTTGCCGCAAGTTTTACCTCGCCCTTTGTGGGCATAAGTCCCATTGGGTGTTCCGCGGTCGGCGCTTTTTTTTACAAAGCGGTGAATACCATGGATTCGATGATCGGCTACAAAAACGACAAATACCGGCAATTCGGCATGGCGGCGGCCAGACTTGACGATATCGTCAATTTTCTGCCCGCCCGGCTCAGCGGTCTCTGCGTAATAGTGGCTGCATTTTTTCTAAATTTGGATTACAGAAAAGCCGCAAAAGTATTCTTTCGGGACAGGTTGAACCACTCCAGCCCCAATGCCGGGCACACCGAGGCGGCGGCTGCCGGCGCACTCGGCGTGTGGCTGGGCGGACCCTCTACCTATTTCGGCCAAGTTGTCGAAAAACCGTATATGGGTGAAGGGGGGAGGGCGGCATTTCCGGAAGATATACCGAAAGCCAACAAGCTGGTTCTGGTTGGCTCGCTGATTTTTTTGTCATCGATAGCCGCACTGCAGGTGTGCGCCAATTGAAAGAAATCAAGACGCTAAAACTATTAACGAAAATCGAGGAGAAATACACATGGAAAGAACGTTCGCAATTATCAAACCCAATGCCTTCGCCGACGGCAACAGCGGCAAGATCCTCAGCCGCATCTACGCGGAAGGCTTCAAGGTAGTGGGACTGAAAAAACTCTACCTCAGCAAGGTGGAAGCGGAAGGCTTCTACTATGTCCACAAGGCAAGGCCGTTTTTCGGCGAGCTGACCGATTTCATGTCCAGCGGACCGTGCATCGCCATGGTACTCGAGGCGGAGAATGCCATCCAGAAATGGCGTGACCTGATGGGGGCCACCAATCCCGCCCAGGCAGCGGAAGGGACATTGCGCCGTGAATTTGGCACGTCGGTCGGCGAAAATGCCACCCACGGTTCGGATGCGCCGGAAACCGCCGCCTTTGAGATCGGCTACTTCTTTTCCGGAATGGAACTGCTGTAAAACCTCTCCGATGCTGTTTCGGGCCGCGAATCACCGGCCTGAAACAGTCATTTTTATTCTTTCCCCGTCACCAAGCACCATAACTGCCCCTCATGGAAGAGGATATTCACCTCTTCGCCGAGGTCGGCGTCGGCCGCTTTTGATACCACGTGGTAGACCTCCTCTCCGGGAGGTTTCTTACGGACAATCGCATAGCCCCTGCCGAGCGTTGCCAGGGGACTGACGCTGTTGAGCAGGGTCGCCTGCTCGGAAAGCGCCGCCTGCTTTCGTTCGATAATCCGCTCCATATGGTTATTCAACTGGGCCACCAGCATATGCAGATGTTTGTTATACAGTTCGACTCGTGAGGACGGCTTTTGCAGCTGCAGTTTGTTGATGAGCGCGTTCAGCCGCTGATCATTTGTTATAAGCCAGCCGGTCATCGCCCGGGAGAGATACGACTCGCCGAGTTGCAGACGGAATTCCAGTTTTTTGAGGACATTCCTCACTTCCCCGAGCATCCTGGTGTGATGATACACCTGTTGTTCGACTCCCTTGATTTTCCGTTGAAAGGACAGAACGAGACTGTTCCGCAAGGAGGCGAGATGTTGTGCCACCTTGGCGCAATCCGGGACGAGTCGTTCGGCGGCTGCGGTGGGAGTTGGACAGCGGAAATCGGCACAGAAGTCGGCAATAGTAAAATCGATTTCGTGACCGATCCCGGTGACCACGGGAATCGTCGAATGATAGATGGACTCGGCTACGGCTTCTTCGTTGAAGGCCCAGAGATCCTCGATGGAACCGCCCCCCCGGCAGAGCACGATGACCTCGGTTCCGGGCAGCGTATACGCTGTGCGAATGGCCCGGGCGATCTCGCCAGCCGCTTCCTTGCCCTGAACCTTGACGGGGAGGATCTGGATATGGACAGGAGACTTGCGGATCTTGACGATTTTCAGGAAATCCCGGATGGCGGCGCCGGTCGGCGATGAAATGACCACTATTTTTGCCGGGAAAGCCGGTAGGGGTTTTTTCAGCTCAGCCGCAAAATAGCCTTTTTCGGCAAGTTTCTTTTTCAGCGCCTCATATTCCAGCTGCAACCGACCAATCCCGTATGGCGAGACGGAATCGACTATTATCTGATATTCCCCGCGAGGTTCGTACACCGAGATTCTGCCGAAGACGATAACCTGCTGGCCATCCTGTAGCGTGAGGCTGGAAAATTTCTGTTGCTGCTTGAAAAAGACCGCCCGGATCTGAGCTCCGCTATCTTTCAGGGTAAAGTAGGCATGTCCGGAAAAAGGCGTCTTCAGGTTGGATATCTCGCCGACCAGCCGGATAAACCGGAATTCCGATTCGAGAATTCTTCTGATCGATTGAGTCAATTCGCTGACGGTGAGGATGGCGTTCATTTCCCAAGGTTGGTAGAAGTTTAGGAGCCGTTACGAAATAACCAGGCCACTTTCATCCATTTCGTTACGGCTCCTTAGACCGTTCCGAGCATAACGTCGGCCATGTTATTTTGACAACGGCTTATCCGAAAATTACCGGAGGTTTCCTCATGGACAGATAACAGCCTATATATTATAGTTTGCGGTTCATGTCCTGTCTTTTATCAAGAAGTAAAATCATAGATATCGTACGAGGAGGAGTACCGCATGGCCAGTGACAATGCGTTTAATAAACGTCTGACTGCCGAAACCACCATGGATAAGGTAGAGGGACTGCTGGAGCATTTCAATCTTCCCCCGAAAGCCATCACTTTTATCCGGGCCAACCAGAAAATAATTAAAATCACCCTGATAGTAGTCATTGCCGCCGTCGTTTCCGGCTCGTTGTACAAATCGTATCGCCAACAAGTCCTGGAAAAGGCTTCTTCGGCACTCGCTGTCGCCGCGCAGCAGACCGGAGCGGAGCAGGTTGAGGCACTGCAAAAAGTTGTTGACGACTACGGCAGTACCTCGTCGGCTCAGTGGGCAAAAATCGAACTCGCCCATCTCGATATGAAAAACGGGGCATATGGTGATGCCGGTGAGAAGTACCGCAAGGTCCTGGCCGACGTAAAGGAGTCCAACCCCCTCTACCCCCTGGTGCTGTTCGGTATCGCCCAGTCACTCGAAGCCGATAAAAAATATGCCGAAGCTGTAAGTCAGTATGATGCTCTCAAAAATTTCAAGGGATTCGAACATATCGCTCATACCGGCATGGGACGGATCGAAGAAATGCAGGGCAATATCGACAAGGCGATAGCCGTATACAACAACTTCCTGATGAGCATCGGCGACGATCCGTCATTTGCTCAGGCGAAAGAGGAAGTTGAGAATAAAGTAGCTCGATTAAAGGCACGAAAGTGAAAAAAATTACGTCACTTTCTGAGATGTCCCAACAGGCGGCGGAGTGGCAGCGGCAAGGCCTGAAAATAGCCCTGGTGCCGACCATGGGTTGTCTGCATGCCGGGCATTTATCATTGATGCATAAGGCAGTTGCGCTTGCCGATCGAATCATTGTCAGTATCTTCGTCAACCCCATGCAGTTCGGGCCCAATGAGGACTTTGGCTCTTACCCCCGACAGCTTGAGATGGATTGCCGGCTTGCCGAAAAAGAGGGCGTTCATGCCGTCTTCTGCCCGGACGCGCAAGATATGTACGGACCCTCCTTTCAGACCAAGGTCAGTGTCGCGAACCTGTCCCAGGGCATGTGCGGGGCCGACCGACCGGGTCATTTCGATGGCGTTGCTACGGTGGTGCTCAAACTGTTCCATCTGACCCGTCCGGATGTGGCGGTTTTCGGGCAAAAGGATTTTCAGCAACTGGCTATAATTCGTCGGATGACTGCCGACCTCAACCTGAATATCGAGATCGTCGGCTGCCCGATAGTCCGGGATCCGGACGGTCTGGCCATGAGTTCCCGCAACAAATACCTGCAGGGTGAAAGCCGCAATCAGGCGCTCTGTCTGTCGAAAGCGATTCTCGCGGCCCGTCGACTGGTGGCGGAGTCGCAGACGGAAATCTCCGCCGATACGGTTATCTCACAGACCAGGGAGCTCATCGCCCAGGCAGGGGCTAAACTCGAATATGCCGTAGTAATCAACAAAGATTCTCTCCAAAACGAATCGGTGATTACAGAGAAGAGCGTGCTCGCTATCGCTGCGAAAATCGGTGGGAAAGTTCGCCTCATCGATAATGCCAGGCTGTTTCTCGAACGGGTATAACCGGGTCGTACGGGCATATCGTTGAGAAGAGACTAATAATCATAAAGAAATCGAGAAGGGGAGTCGTATATGCCGGGATTTGAACTGTTAGGCCAGGAAGAAAAAAAGGAGATCATGGATGTCCTTGATACCGGTGTGCTCTTCCGGTATGAATTTCATGAACAGCGTAAAGGGGTATATAAAGTCAGGGAGTTCGAACAAAAATTTGCCGAAACCTGTGGCACCACCCATGCCCAGGCGGTGACTTCGGGCACTGCCGCCCTAAAAGTTGCCTTGACGGCGCTGGGTGTCGGCCCCGGCGATGAAGTCATCACCCAGGGTTTTACTTTTGTTGCCACCTGGGAAGCGATTCTCGAAGTCGGCGCCGTGCCGGTCTTCACTGAAGTCGATGCCACCCTGAATATGGATTCCGAGGATCTGTCAAAGAAAATCACCGCCAGGACCAAGTGCATCATTCCCGTTCATATGCTGGGGGCGCAGGCGAGAATCAAGGAAATCGTGGAGATTGCCGCGCAGCATGGCATTCCGGTCCTTGAGGATACCGCCCAGGCGACAGGCGGACGTATTGGCGGAAAGCATCTCGGCACCTTCGGCAAATGCGGAACTTTTTCCTTCGATGCGGTAAAGACGCTTACCACCGGCGAAGGCGGCATGATCATCACCGGCGACGAGGAACTGTGGCGGGCTATGTCCGAATACCACGATCATGGCCATGACCATAAAGTAAATCCCGGCACCCGGGGCGGCGAGGGGAGAAGGTTCATCGGCTTCAATTACCGGATGATGGAACTGCAGGGTGCGATCGGCCTGGCCCAACTCGGCAAGCTGGATTTCATGGTCGCCTCACAGCAGAAAAACAAGACGTTCCTGAAAGAGGCAGCAAGCCGCATCCCCGGTGTCGCCTTCCGGGAATTGATCGATGAACAGGGTGATACCGCCACCCATTTCGCTTTCATCCTGCAGGACAAAGAGCATTGCCGCCGAGTCAACGAATGCTTGCGAAAAGAAGGCGTGGGAGCGATTAATTTCTCGGAAAACACCTGGCATTACTACCCGCGCTGGGAGCATCTGCTCGAAGGCAAGACAATCACCCGCTCGGGTTTTCCATTTGTCGAACCGTCGACCGGGAAAAGAAGAATCGTTTACGATCCACAGGCCTTGCCGCGTTCGTCGGCTCTCCTTGAGCGGACATTGGTCTATCCGGTTTCTATCAAGATGTCCCAAGAGAAACTTCAGCAGTTCGGCCAGGCCTTGAACAAGGCCCAGTACGCCTAGAATCACTCCAAACAACCCGGCAATGTCGATGACGACATTGCCGGGGTCTCATCTACTTGTAAAATTTGTGCGAGCCGTACTGATCAAGGAAGGTATAAGAGGCTGTCCAACGAGGTTCGACCGATTCCCGATGGAAGTGAGTAGCACCTTGGGTGAAATCATTGGTCTGCAGCGCAAGGTAGACCGAATGCATGCACTCGAGGAACGCTTTCGGGTCATCGGGCACGTATGAATCTTTATTCAAGGTCCAGCTGAATTGATGAGGCTCTTGAACAACTTCCTTGATGGGCACACCTTTTTCATTTGCCCGGTTGAGCGTTACAAACGCCACGGCAAGCTGGCCAATCTGAGGCTCCGATCTCGCTTCATGATAAACATTGAGGGTCAGCCATAACAGGCCTTCTAATAATGTCATCGTTCATATCTCCTTCATTCTTGAGGTTGCCCAACAAAAAATTGGGGGGTATGTGCCGTTATGCATGCAACGACCCAGCTTTCATAAACGCACTAAAATATTGCACCATTCCTAGCAACTTGCTCTTTCCAGACAAGCGGGTACAGAAAGTAAGTATACCCTATTTAAACTTAACGTCAACAGTTTATGTCATTATTGGTAATAATTCTCACAGTAAAAAATACGCTTATAATTCATACCTATAGATTTATAGTTATCAATTAATTGCTAATGCAGCCAAACACAAATTTCCTATACTTTTGATTTACCTAATTATTTAATTCAGCAATCGGAATGATAATCCGTCTTCTCTGCAATGCTCCATCGAGACACAACTGTCCGATAGGCAAACGATTACACATCAACAATCAGAAATGGAAAGATATTGAGAAAATTCGATTGCGGCAGGAACCCCACCGGGAATAGTTCTTCCGATGGGGGATGGCGGAAACGAAGCCAGACGTTTACACTGCGGAGACGGCAGCGCCTGGCTTGTAATTGAAAAACGGCATCAAGAGTGAACTTGCCGATTTTGAGCGTGCAGCGACTTTATCAAGCACCGCATGGGTTCCATTCTTTTTCATGGCAACTATATCCCAGCAGCTGGGAGAAGCGGCGATCGCCTGCATCAACCCGAAATGTTGAGCATGTCCCGCTTTGTATGCTTCCACGTGGCCAAGAACCGGACATCCCAGCAACGCCAGATCGCCCAGAAGATCCAGAACCTTGTGCCGAATGAATTCATCGTGATAGCGCAAGCCATCTTCGTTCAGGACCGATTTCCTGTTCCAGTGGATGGCAATGACATTGGCTAGCGAACTTCCAAGCGCCAGACCATTAGCCCAAAGTTCTTCCACCTGTTCTACATAGCCAAAGGTTCTGGCTCTGGCGATCTCGTCGCCGAAACGATCGGCACCCAGATCGAACGTGAAGCGTTGTTTCTTGATGATGGTATCATCAAAAGATATTTCCCCCGTCACCTTGAACCCGTTATAGGGCGAGATGGTCAGACATTTGTCGCCATCTCTATAATAAATCGGCCGTGTTATACGCAGCACTCGGCGCAGCCCGTTTTGCCTTGTCTTACCGGTAACCTTGAACAGTTGAAAGAACGGTCCCGCACTGCCGTCCATGATCGGAACCTCTGGGGAATCGAGCTCTACATTGGCGTTATCCACGCCGAATCCCTGCAATGCAGCGAGCAGATGTTCGGTGGTTGACACCTGGAAATCTTCATTGCCGAGCGTCGTGGCCAATCTGGTGTCGACAACCTTGTCCATATGCGCCTGAACGTGTTTTTTCGAAGAAATGTCAGTCCGAAAAAAGCGGATTCCATTATTCACCGGGGCAGGCTTGATGGAAAGATTGACAGTTCGTCCGGAATGCAGTCCGACACCGCAGCAGCTGACCGTTGCGCGCAGAGTATGTTGAAATGGCTCAATAGGTATAGACATTAAATTCCTTCAGAAGATAAAGTGCGATTACCTCAGCTTCAGCAAATTTTGTGCCACACGAAAAACCTGGCCAACTTTGTTTATTGTAAAACTATATCAATATGTTATCCATAAACATAGCGCTGGATTGAATCACCTTGTTGTGGGGAAAAACACACTCGATACACCGGAGAGAGTCGTTTTTCCCACAGCATTTCCGATAAGACTTAAGAGGAGTAGCCGGCGAAGCGCGGGGCCTTGAGTAGTTTCAACTTCTTGTCCTGAGTGATTCCAAGATGAATTCATCGAAAACTCTCTCCTGACGCGCCCGAATTTCGAGGATTTCTAGGGGCAGGGATACCTTCAGTCGCTCTATCTTAACATAATCCTTTTCCGTCGTGACGAGATGTGTCGCACGGGCAGCACGGGC
>MGTI01000031.1:23938-29738 GCA_001799365.1 Desulfobacterales bacterium GWB2_56_26
GATCCGTTATGCCGGTAAGCAGAAAGGCGTTGCACCGATGGAGGGCGAAAATGGGTTCCCGCAACACCCCGCCAGGAAAAATGCGGCTGTTGCCGGCAAGAACCGATCCGTCAAAGAGTACCAGGTCAATATCCCTTTTAACTGCCAGATGCTGAAAGCCATCATCGAGAATAAGGATGTCGGCATGCAGTTTTTCAACCGCCCATCGGCTGGGGCGAATCCGCCGTTTTCCGGTGAGAACCGGTATTCCCGGCAGCGATCGGGCAAGCATGTATGGTTCGTCGCCTGCTTGCTCTGGTCCAAGCAGAATCCCGCCGGCATCTGAGACAATATTGACGCTGCCTTTGGCCTTTCCATGGTAGCCCCTGCTGATAATCGCCGGATGATAACCATGAGCCTGAAGAAACTCGGCTAAGTATCTGACTGTAGGTGTTTTCCCTGTTCCCCCTAGAACCAGGTTGCCGACCGAGATAACGGGAACGGGCAGAGAGTGCCGGAGGAAAAGACCTCTTGCATAGAAATTTTCCCGAACCTTCATGGCGAGTCCGTACAGAGGACTTAAGGGACGGCCCAGGAAAAAGAGCAGGTTCAGGTTGTTTGACATGGCATTTCAGGGGGAAATAGAGTACTGATCCTAGGCTTTTTACTTTAGATTTTGCAAATTACGGCGCAACCGACTAATATCATTTCCGAGTAGTATATGCTCGCTCTTTTCTAGGATTTTTTTCCCCAAAGTCTTAAGAAAGAGCTCTGAAATCAACTAATAGAAGAGGGAGGAAAAAATGAAGTTGACTCTGAGTGGGAAGTTCCTTTCAACCGCTGCCTGTGTATTGATGGCCCTGTCGGCTCCTGCGATGGGCGTTGCCGGTGATACCATTAAATTCGGCGTTGCCGGTCCGCACAGCGGAGATCTCGCATCCTACGGTCTGCCTACTGTCAACGCCGCCAAACTGGTCATCGACAAAGTTAACGCCAATGGCGGTATCAATGGCAAGAAAGTTGAAATGCTGATCGAAGACGACGTGTGCAAACCGGAAATCTCGACCAACACTGCTACCAAACTGGTATCGGATGGCGCGGAAGTGGTTCTCGGACATATCTGCTCAGGGGCTACCATCGCCGCTATGCCGATTTATAAAAATGCCGGAATCCTGGTCGTATCTCCCTCCGCCACCAGCGATGAGTTGACCTTAAGCGGCAACTACCCCAACTTTTTCAGAACAATTGCCCCAAATGCCGCTCAGTCGCCGGCCATGATCGATTTCGCCGTGGATAAATTGGGGCTGACCAAAATTGCCATCATCCATGATAAAGGGGATTACGGCAAACCTCTGGCCGAAGGCGCCAAAAAACACGTTGAGCAAAAGGGCAAAGGCGAAGTGGTTCTGTTCGAAGGGATCACTCCCGGGGCCATGGATTATTCGGCCATCGTCCAGAAAATCAAGCAATCCGGCGCGCAAGTGGTGGTATTCGGCGGATATCATCCGGAAGCATCGAAAATCGTCACCATCATGAAGAAAAAACGTCTCGATACCGCCTTTGTCTCCGATGACGGCGTGAAAGACGATACATTCATCAAGGTTGCCGGCGAGTCGGCCGAAGGCGTCTATGCCGCCGGTCCCCAGGACAATTCCGCCAATCCGCTGGCGGCCGAAGCCAAAGAGGCACACAAGAAAGCCTTCGGCAGCGATCCCGGCGCGTTCTTTGAAGGTGCCTATGCCGCAACCGTCGCCATGCTGAACGCAATCGACAAAGCCGACTCCACCAAACTTGAGGACCTGAAAAAGGTTCTCCAGAGCGAAAAAGTCGACACTCCGGTCGGTAAAATCAATTTCAACGAAAAAGGCGATGCCATTGGGGTGGGATTTTCAATGTATGTCGTTGAAAAAGGCAAGTATGTCGTAGTCAAATAACACACCTTTCAACCTCTCATATCTGAAGCAAATGCACGTATTTGCTTCAGATATTTTTTTATGTGGTCATGGATTATTTTATTGAACTGTTCTTCAGCGGATTGACCAGAGGGTCCATATATGCACTCATAGCCCTCGGTTATACGATGGTTTATGGGATAATCGGTCTCATCAACTTTGCTCATGGCGAGATTTATATGATAGGGGCATTTACCTCCTTTATCGTCGCCACCGTTCTTTCCATTTACGGTTTTCCTCTCCTCGCCATCGTCATTATCGCCGGTATTGCCGCAGTCGTATGGTCGAGTTCCTATGGCTTCACCATCGAAAAAATCGCCTATAAGCCACTCCGCCACGCGCCGCGTCTGTCGCCTCTTATCAGTGCCATCGGCATGTCGATTTTTCTGCAGAATTATGTTCTCTTGGCGCAAACTTCGGATTTCCTGCCTTTCCCTACCCTGATCCCTGATTTTCCCTTTATGGAGCCGATTGCCCATATCGTCGGTTCTACCGATCTGATGATCCTGGTCACCACCGTCGTCGTCATGATAGCGCTTACTTTTGTCATAAAATTCACCAAGATCGGCAAGGCGATGCGGGCTACCGCGCAGGATCGAACCATGGCCACGCTGGTCGGCATCAACGTCAATAACGTGATCTCCGCTACCTTTATTGTCGGCTCGGCCCTGGCGGCGGTCGGGGGGCTGCTGATCGCCTCGCACATCGGCCAGATCAACTTCTATATCGGCTTTCTGGCCGGCATCAAGGCCTTTACCGCTGCGGTCCTTGGCGGGATCGGCTCAATTCCGGGGGCAGTGCTCGGCAGCCTCATTCTCGGGCTCACCGAAAGTTTTGCCACCGGCTACGTATCCAGCGATTATGAAGATGTCTTTGCCTTTATGCTCCTCGTCCTGATCCTCATCTTCAAACCGTCAGGCCTTCTCGGGAAGGCGACCAATCAGAAAGTGTGACAATCTGCTATGTTTTCTCTCAAAGAACTTAAAAAAGGGTTGCTGACCTCCCTCTGGTTCGTTTTCTTAACGTTCCCGATCGTTGTTATCAAAGTGGATCCCATCGCCAGGACAGTTGTATGGCGCTGGGAAAATGTCGCCTATATGGCGATAGGCACCTTTCTTGTCTACTTCCTGGTGCGGTTTATTCAATATCGCAGGGAAAACCGCCCAAAACCCGCTGCCGCCCGGGAAAAGACCGGATCCATCGTCCACAGGATACTGCAAAATCCCACCCAACGCGTGTTCCTGGTGGCAGTCGTCGCGACGATTGCAGTATTTTTCCCCCATGTGCTGTCCTCATACCAGACCAATGTAATGACCACCGCCCTGATGTATGTGGTGCTGGGCTTGGGATTGAACATCGTGGTCGGCATGGCCGGTCTGCTCGACCTTGGCTTTGTCGCCTTCTATGCAGTCGGGGCCTACACCTACTCGCTTCTCAATCTTCATTACGGTTTGGGCTTCTGGACGATACTGCCGGTCGGCGGCCTGATGGCCGCATTTTTCGGGGTCATGCTCGGTTTTCCCGTGCTGCGTCTGCGTGGCGACTATCTGGCCATCGTCACCCTCGGCTTTGGCGAAATCATTCGCCTCATCCTTGAGAACTGGGGAGAGTTTTCCAAAGGCCCCAGCGGAATCTCCAATATTTCGCGCCCCTCCTTTTTCGGCATCGAGTTGGGTCTTGAACAATCTATAATCTACACCTACTACCTGATGGTAATCTTTGTCGTCATCACCATCTTTATCGTCAACCGACTGCAGGATTCGCGTCTCGGCCGCGCCTGGATTGCCCTGCGGGAGGACGAAATCGCCTGCCAGGCGATGGGGATCGACAAACGCAAAACCAAACTTGTAGCCTTTAGCCTCGGGGCATTCTGGGCTGGAATCATGGGTGTGATGTTTGCTGCTAAAACCACCTTTGTCAATCCCTCCAGTTTCACCTTCCTCGAATCGGCGATCATTCTTGCGATTGTTGTCCTTGGCGGTATGGGGTCGATCATCGGTGTCATCTTCGGAGCGCTCATTCTCATCCTCATGCCGGAATACCTTCGAGCCCTGTCCGAGTACCGAATGCTTGCCTTTGGCGGCATTCTGGTCTGCATGATGGTCTTCAGGCCGCAAGGGCTGATCTCCAATATTCGTCGTACCTATACGTTCGAGAAAAAACTGCCGAAAAATTAACCGATGACAAAACAACCTATTCTCAATGTTCATGGCTTGACCATGGATTTTGGCGGCATCCGTGCCTTGAATTCGCTCGATCTCGAAGTCAACAGCGGTGAGATTGTCGCCCTGATCGGCCCGAACGGTGCGGGGAAAACAACTTTTTTCAATTGTATTACCGGAATTTACAAGCCGACCGCCGGTGACATCTGGCTGACGAATCCGAAAACCACCAAGAAAAATTCGCTGAAAGGGCTCAAACCCAACCAGGTGACGGAAAAGGGACTGGCCCGGACCTTTCAGAACATCCGGTTGTTCCCCAAGATGACGGTCCTGGAAAATGTGATGATCGGCAGGCACTGCCGGACGAAAGCCTTTATCTTCGGGGCAATCTTCAGAAATGCTGCGACCCGGAGAGAGGAGCAGTCCATTCTGGAAATCAGTTACGCCATTCTTGAGAAAGTTGGTCTCGAAAGATTCGCCGACGAGTTTGCCGATAACCTGCCTTATGGTGACCAACGCCGTCTGGAAATTGCCCGGGCACTGGCTACCGAACCGCTGCTGCTGCTGCTCGACGAACCGGCAGCGGGGATGAACCCCCAGGAGACTGCCGCGCTCGATCAGCTGATCAAGCAAATATCGAGGGAAGGGCAGGCGATTCTGCTCATCGAGCATGACATGAAACTGGTCATGAGCCTGTCCGACCAGATTTTCGTCATGGACTACGGCAAGAAGATCGCCCAGGGCACACCCACCGAAATTCGTGAAAACCCGGCTGTCATCAAGGCATATTTGGGTGAGGAAGTAGATGCTTAAATTAGACAAGGTACAATCCGGTTACGGCAACAAACTGGCAATTAAAAATGTCTCGCTGGAAATAGGAAAAAGCGAAATCATCACCCTGATCGGGGCTAACGGCGCCGGAAAAAGCACGACGCTCATGACGATCTGCGGGGTCAATCCATGCCGGTCAGGACGCATTCTTTTCCAGGGTAAAGAAATCCAGAAAATGGAACCCGATCAGATCGTTCGGCTAGGGCTTTGCCAGGTCCCGGAAGGGCGGCATATCTTTCCGCAGTTGACCGTGAAGGAAAATCTCGACATGGGCGCCTTCCTGCGAAATGACAAAGAAAACATTAAAAAAGACCTGGAGTATGTCTACGCGCTTTTTCCCATCCTGGCCGAAAGAAGAAACCAGGAAGGCGGCAATCTGAGCGGCGGGGAGCAGCAGATGCTTGCCATGTCGAGAGCCCTCATGGCAAGACCGCAGGTCCTTCTGCTCGACGAGCCGTCGATGGGGCTTGCCCCGCTGGTGATCAAGCAGATTTTCGAAATCATCAAACAAATCAACAAAGAAAGCAATACCACCATCTTCCTGGTTGAGCAGAATGCCAATCAGGCCTTGCATATCGCCGATCGGGGTTATGTCATGGAAAACGGCGAGATCACCCTTACCGGATCCGCCAAGGAACTGCTGGCCAACCAGGATATCCAGAAGGCCTACCTCGGCATCTAGGGAAACGGGCAACCGGGTCCGCAGGGAAGACTGCTTTAGAGATCAACGACGGGAAACATACGTTCATGGATAAGATCAAGATTGGAGTAATCGGAGTCGGTTATCTGGGCCGGTTTCATGCGCAGAAATATGCCGCGTTGGAAGATGTTACGCTGATCGGCGTAGCCGATACGAACGACGAGCAGTGCCGTCGG
>MGTI01000031.1:29782-34592 GCA_001799365.1 Desulfobacterales bacterium GWB2_56_26
TATGCTCGGGGAGGTCGACGCCGTATCCATTGCCGTGCCGACTTCCCTCCATTACCGGGTGGCCGGCGACTGTCTGGACGCCGGCATTGACGTCCTCCTGGAAAAACCGATGACGGTGACCCTGGCCGAGGCGGACGAACTGATCGCCAAGGCAGAGGCTAAAAATCTCATCCTGCAGATTGGCCACCTGGAGCGGTTCAATCCGGCCGTGCAGGCGATGGAACCCTTTCTCACCACTCCGGTATTCATCGAAAGCCACCGGATCGCCACCTTCAAGAACAGAGGCGTAGATGTCGACGTGGTGCTCGATCTGATGATTCATGATATCGATATCATTCTCAATATCATCGACTCGCCGATCAAGACCATCCATACGGTCGGGGCGCCGGTCGCCACCGCCAATACGGATATCGCCAATGCCCGGCTGATCTTTGAAAACGGCGCGACCGCCAACGTCACGGTGAGCCGGATTTCCAGGACCAATGTTCGAAAGATGCGCATCTTCCAGCCCGGCTCGTATATCAATGTCGACTTCGGCAACAAGCGGATCATGACCATCCAACTCACCGATGACCTTCGCGAGAACGGCATGCCCAAGCAGGTTGTCGATGTACGGACCTTTGCCGATGGCGATGCCCTGAAGAGCGAAGTAACTTCCTTTGTCCACCATGTCCGGGAAAGAACCCGGCCGGCCGTGTCGGGGATGGAAGGAAGACGGGCCCTGGCTGTGGCCCTGCAGGTCATGGACCAGATCAAAGAACATCAGAACCTCGATTTGTTCAAGAAGGTGTTGGGCGCAAAGAAGTCATGACGCCCACGAAAATCATGATCGTCACGGGTGAGGCATCCGGCGATCTTCATGGTGCCAATCTGCTCCGCGCCCTGCAGGCACAGCTTCCCGACTTGGTAGTTTGCGGCATGGGGGGGCAGGAGTTGGCATCCCTTGGCATGGACATTCTTTTCGATGCCGCAAAAGTTTCGGTTGTCGGCATTGTTGAAGTCTTTCCGCATTTGCCGGATGTTTTCAAGGCCCAGCGGCTTCTCCGCCGGCGATTGCAAACAGACCGCCCCGATCTGCTCATCCTGATTGACCTGCCCGACTTCAACCTGATGCTCGCAAAAAAGGCTAAATCCCTCGGTATTCCGGTCTTTTATTACATTTCCCCCCAGGTCTGGGGCTGGCGTTCCGGCCGAGTGAAAACCATCAAAAAGCGTGTAGAGAAACTGGGCGTCATTTTCCCTTTTGAGGCGGATTTTTTCCGTGAACGAGGAGTCGATGCCGAGTATGTCGGCAATCCTCTCTTGGATTCGGTACGCATCTTAGAGGACAGAAGGGCGTTTCTCGCCCGGCATGGTCTCACGGCGGAAACGACCTCCATCGGTCTTCTTCCCGGCAGCAGAAAACGAGAGATTGCCTCGTTGCTGCCCGTTTTTCTTGGGGCCGCCCGATTAATGCAGGAACAATTCCATACTCGCCTGGCCTTTTTTCTCCCTCAGGCCTCCACCATCACCGATCGCGACCTCGAAGAGGCCGGCCTTGCAGACTTTCAACGGGATCTGGACATTCGCATCGTCAAGGACGATAGATACAGCATGATGGCAGCCTGCGACGCGGTGATGGCCGCTTCGGGAACGGTCACCCTGGAACTCGCCATTCTCCAGGTGCCCATGGTAGTTTGCTACAAGCTTTCGCCGCTCACCTACCGGCTGGCCAAGATGATGGTCAAACTCGATCATTTTTCACTGGCCAATCTCATCGCCGGGTACACGGCCGTTCCCGAACTGCTGCAGGACGAAGTAACTCCGGAGAATATAGCTGACGAACTGATGGCCTTACTGACAATCCCGGAAAAGATGCATACCATGAAAACAGCCCTGCAGGGTATCAAGCACAAACTTGGCGAGGCCGGGGCTTCGGAAAAAGCTGCGGCAGTCGCCATCAGGCTGTTACAAAAGCATCATGATGACAGAAAACAATGATGAACCGGAAGATCCGGTTATCCTGGAAATAGATGGGGAACTGGACCTGCATACCTTTTCTCCCAGGGACCTGAAGACGCTCATCCCGGACTACCTGGCAGAATGTCGGAAAAAGGGGATACGGGAGGTGAGGATCGTCCACGGCAAGGGCACGGGAAGTCTGCGGCGGTCGGTGCACAGCCTCCTTGAAAGCAACCCTCTGGTGCGGCATTATCGGCTCGCCGGCAACGACAGCGGCAGTTGGGGCGCCACGATCGTCATCCTTGCCGACTAAAAAACCTCGCCATCTTGTCTTTATCGTGCCTGCTTTATTTGCCGAAATTGCAGGCGGGATAGTGACAGGTGGGACAGTTCCGGCACAAGCCGCCGTGACCCATTTCCGCGAACTCCCTTCTGCCGATCTTCTGACCGGTCAGAATCCGCGGTAAAACCAGATCAAAAACCGTGATCTTGTGGTACATGCCACAGGCCGGAAGACCAAGAACCGGGCACTCCCCAATCCTGCCGCAGAGAAACATTGCCCCGGGCAGAACCGGCGTGCCGTAAACGACATCCGTAGCTCCGGCCAAAAGGATTGCTTCCCGCGTGACATCGTCGGGATCGACGGACATCCCGCCACTGGTAATAATCAGCTCGGCGCCCTGGGCCAGGCAATTGCCGATCTCCCGGGCGATGTGCTCCTTATCGTCGGGCGCAAATTTCACCGCCACCACTTCCGAACCAAGCAGTTCGGCCTTTTTCCGCAACACATCCTGAAAGCCGTCTTTGATCCTGCCGAAAAACACCTCGTTGCCGGTAATGACCAGGCCGATCTTCACCCGCCGCAGCGGCAGAACCTCGACGATCCTGTTGCCCGAACTCGCGATGGCTTCGGCATCGGTGATGAGCCGGCGTTTGGCGACTAGAGGGATGAGTCGGGTTGCTGCAACGGTCTCGCCTTTTTTCACCGGGGTATTGTCATGGAGGGTTGAACACATCACCTCCCCCAGCATATTGATGCGAAAAAGGGATTCTTTGTTGATCCGCAACAGGCCGTCCAGTTTTGCCTTGAGAGCAATTTTGCCTTCCTCGGGGTTGTCGGCAAAGACAATCCCCCGGCCGGACAGCATGGCCGCCAGCCGGACAGCGGCCTCATTTTCATGTATCTCGGTGGCATCCAGGGAAAGAACATAGATATGCTCCTTGCCCAGACGCTTGAGATGCTCGATATCTTCCGATCGAATGATATGGCCCTTTCTGAAAGCAGCCCCCTTTTTTTGGCCCTTTACTATCTCGGTGATATCGTGGGGAAGAACCATCCCCACCGCCTCGTCAACGGGAACGATTTTACTCATGCCATAACCTTGTAATGCATTCCTTTAAAGACAGCCATCCACCTGATCGCGCGGATAAAGACCTTTGACATCGTAGATAACCGCCTTTTCCTTACAGAGTCTACGCAAGTCGGTTATGGAAATCTCAGTAAACTGGCGATGGGCAACGGCAATGACTACCGCGCTGTAGGTATCCTTGTCGAGTGATTGAACCAGGGAAACGCCGTATTCCTTCACCGCCTCTTCCGAGGACACCCAGGGGTCATAGACATCGACCTCTATGCCGTATTCCGTGAATTCGGAAAGGATGTCGATGACCCGTGTGTTGCGCAGATCCGGACAGTTTTCCTTAAAGGTGAGTCCCATAACGAGAATCTTTGAAGTTGCAGTATCTATGCCCTTTTTGATCATTTTCTTGATCACGGTTGCGGCGATGTAGTGCCCCATATTGTCGTTCAGCCGTCGACCGGCCAGGATCATATTGGGATGATATCCCACTTCCTGGGCCTTGTGAGTCAAATAGTACGGATCGACCCCGATGCAGTGACCACCGACGAGGCCCGGCCGGAAGGGCAGAAAATTCCATTTGGTTCCGGCCGCGGCAAGCACCTCGCCGGTATTGATGTCCAGCCGCTCGAAAATGAGGGCAAGCTCATTGATGAGTGCAATGTTGACGTCACGCTGGGTGTTTTCTATGACCTTGGCGGCCTCGGCGACCTTGATACTGCTGGCCGGGAAGGTGCCTGCGGTGATGATGGTTTTATAGAGGGCGTCGACAAACCGGGCGATCTCCGGGGTTGAGCCGGAGGTGATCTTGACAATGGACGGCAGCCTGTGCTGCTTGTCGCCGGGATTGATCCGCTCGGGGCTGTAGCCGCAGAAAAAGTCCTGGTTGTAGGTCAACCCGGAGCCTTGCTCGAGCAGGGGCACACAGACCTCTTCCGTCGCCCCCGGATAAACGGTCGATTCGAATACCACGACATCGCCTTTCTTCAGGACTTTGGCAACGGTGCGGGAAGCCCCCTCCAACGGTTTGAAATTGGGGCGCTTGGCCGCATCGATCGGTGTCGGCACAGCAACAATGAAGACATTGCAGGTCCGAATGTGCTGATCTTCTGCGGTAAATTCGAGCAGGTGCGCCTCTCTCAGTTCCTCGTCACTCACTTCCAGAGTGGCATCCGTGCCGCGTCGCAGTTCATCAATTCGGGCTTCGTTCAGATCAAAACCAATGGTCGGATATATCTTGCCGAATTCAACGGCAAGCGGCAACCCGACATAACCAAGTCCGATAATACCGATCCTTACCTGAGCCAATTCATTCATAAGCATTTCCTCCTTAGGACTGTTTGCCGTAATAGGTAAGACCCTGGGTATCGGTTTCATAGACGGTTACACTGTGCAGTGCATACCGGTCGTGCTTCAGCATGGGTTCTATTTCATCGTAAATGAACCGGGAAATATGCTCGGAAGAGGGATTTTTGTCCTGGAAGTAGGGGAGGTTGTTCAGATCGTGATGA
>MGTI01000032.1:0-16893 GCA_001799365.1 Desulfobacterales bacterium GWB2_56_26
GCTCACCGCCGGGTACGACTGCAAAAATCTGCAGGGACCGTTCCAGGTCGGTCTGGCGGACGGCGTATCGAGCTTTGTCGGCATGGGGAAGAAGGAGTGTCGGCCGCCAGAAGGCGACATCCTCTTTTCCTCGAAACACACCCTCCTCGGCAGCATCGTCTGCGGTCCCGATCACGACCATCGACTCCAGGCCACAACCACGGACGTGCTGTTTGCCGTCTATGGGGTGCCGGGTATCACTGCCGAGCGGATCGAGCGCCACTTTGAAGATATTACAAACCTTGTCCGGCTCATTGATCCACGGGCGGAAGTGGATGGGCTTTCGGTCGTGTAACAGAATTCCGCGACAGGGTTGAAAGGCATTGGGCTCGAAAGACCAGGGAAGTCCCTTATTTTCCGGCGGCCGATACCTTCGGCAGAATGTAGTCGAGGGCCGCATGCCTGCTCTTTTGCAGCCGGTGGGCGGAGACCTGTTGTTCAAGGTCTTCGCGGCCCTTTTGCGAGGAGATTTTCACCAGGTCTTTGACACTGAGGATGAAATAGGTCGGGCCGGCGATGAAATGCAGGCGATCGCCGGCGCTCTGCCAGTACGCCCTCTCCCCTACGCCATCAACCGGGAGGATTTTCTCAGGCCTGCTCTTCCTGCTGGCCTCAAGCATCTTATCGAAGAACTTCTGCGGGTCGTCATAGACGCTGTCCTTCATGGTGCTTTTCTCGTGGATCACCAGTTGGATGCTTCCCGTACCCCCGCGTTGCGCAAGCGGCGCAGCGGTGAAATATGTACAGGAGAGGCCACCGGCAAAGCCGCTCACCGTTCCGGCCCGTCCCTCTTTGACCGCCTCACCGAGAATGGCCGCAGCTTCGCTCTGATCGATATATGCACAGGGATCAAGCGCCAGGGCAGAGGTTTTGTGCAGCGCCAGCACAAGCGCGATAATCGATAAGACCATCAGAAGGCGAAGAGATGCGTGAAGATCGAAACCGCTTCTTATCCCGCTACGCCCTCTATAAAACGCATCCGATCCTTTCATTGCCATCCTCCCTTTGTCGTTGTTCATTCTTCCACTACGCGATTTTTTCCTGTCTTCTGGTTCTACCCGAGAAAAGGCCTGACGGAAATACCCTCCCGATCGTATGCTCCTGGCATGCTCTTTTTCACAGAGCACACCTCGGAGGAGCAGTCGCCATAGCCAGGAAAGCAGTGGGGTCAGACTTGAGATTCCGATTCCGGCAATCTCTTCCCGCGCACTCTTCTCCATTTGACGGCTGCTGCGATCCATGGTTAAGCTGAAGGATCTTCCTTTCATCAACCCGAAGCAGAGATCGGAAATATGATCATCCGTCTTGCCGACAACAGTGAAATCGATACCGAGCGGGATCTCAGCTCGGCGGAAAAGCATATCCTGCAGAAACTGCTGTGCTATGTTTACTTCGTCGGATCTGTGGCGGAGTTCCGGCAGAAAAAGGAAACAGCCTTCCTGGTCGGCTGGAACAACTCCGGCCCCGTCCGCGAAACACCCACCATGGCCAGGGTGGCCGAACAGCTGGAAGCGGAATTGCGTATTCGGCTTCAGGCCCACACCGGCCGGTAATCCTATATCGACATCGGCGCGGGAGTGGTCCCGGCCGGGCGGCTCTCCGTAAACAGGATGGCAGCGGCTAGGGACCGAACACGATACGCACGACGAAGAGCATCGGCAGGCTGATAAGACAGAACCTTCCCGGCCATCGCCATTTCCGCAACAAGGTGATGTTGAACAGGCAGAAACACCCCAGGGAGACGAACAAAAACATGCCGGCCAGACGAAAGGGCAACCCGGCGGCATAGGTTGCAGTTTTCACCACCCCGGCAATCGACAGGAACGTGCCGATCACACCAAAAAACATGCGCGTGTAAATCTGCAACCGTTCCGATCGCAGCTTGCCTGCCAATAACCCGCCAAATATCTCGCCGATAATATCGCCCAACATGATTACGTCCTCCTATTCTGATGCCTAACAGTCATGACCGGGCCACGTCCCACGGGGTTCTGCCGACGGGCAAACAGCCCACCGTCAATTAAAAGTATCATGATCGTCACCGGTGAGGAAACTTATCAAGGCGAAAGCCGTATCGAACCGCTCAACGCTCAGCAGCCCGTTGCCGGGATTGAGTCAGGGGGCTCCGGTCCAGCACCTCCCGTACCTTGGCCGCCAGGTCCCGGGAAGACACCGGCTTCTGAATGAAGGCCACCCCCTCGTCGAGCACCCCGTGATGGGCGATGACATTCGCGGTATAGCCGGACATGAACAGGCATCTGAGTTTCGGGATCGCGGCCTGCAGCCGGCCGGCCAGTTCGCGGCCGTTCATTCCCGGCATGACCACGTCGGTGACGAGCAGGTCTATCGTCTCGGCCCGTGCCGCCGCAAGGGCAAGAGCCTCCGCCGGGCCGGCCGCGGCCAATACCCGGTACCCTTTACGTTCGAGCACCGTTTTGGTCATTTTCAGCAACTGCGGCTCGTCTTCGACCAGGAGAATGCATTCGCCACCGCCTGCCACCGGCACTGCCTTGTCGCCATCCGGCGGAAGGGACGCTTCCCGATTCTGCCGGGCCGGAAGGTAGATACGGAAAGTCGTGCCATGGTCCGGTTCGCTGTAGACATTGACAAAGCCGTTGTTCTGCTTGACGATGCCATATACCGTCGACAACCCCAGCCCGGTACCTTTGCCAAGCTCTTTGGTGGTGTAGAAGGGCTCGAACAGGTTGGTCAGGGTCTCGGCCGACATGCCGCAGCCGTCGTCGCTTACCGCCAGCAGCACATACTCGCCAGCCAAAAATCCCGGATGCTCGGCGCAGTAGGCCTCGTCGAAGGCGACCTGTCCGGTTTCGATAGTTATTTTTCCGGTGTCGATGATCGCATCGCGGGCATTGACGCAGAGGTTGGCCAGCATCTGCTCGATCTGGACCGGATCGATCTTCACCAGGCCGGGGCGCTTCGCCGGCCGCCATTCCAGGTCGATATCCTCGCCGATGAGCCGGCGCAGCATCTTCAGCATACCATCCACCGCCTCGCGCAAATCGAGAACCCGCGGCGCCACGGTCTGCTTGCGGGCAAAGGCCAGGAGCTGACGGGTGAGGTCGGCGGAACGGAGGGCGGCCCGCTTGATCTCCTGCAGGTCCTCATACAGCTGTGCTCCCTGGTCCACCCCTTCGAGGGCCAACTCCGCATGACCGATGATGACATTGAGCATGTTATTGAAATCGTGAGCCACTCCCCCCGCAAGGCGACCGATGGATTCCATTTTCTGAGCCTGAAGGAATTTGCGCTCCAGTTGTTCTTTGTGCTGCTCGGCCAGCTTCAGGGCAGTGACGTCCCGTGAGATGCCCACCAGGCCGATGGTCTTGCCCTGGCTGTCACGCAGTGGGCTTTTGCTGGTATGCCACCAGGTTTCGCCATATTCTACAGTGAGCCGTTCCTCGGCGATGACATTCAGCCCGCCGTGGAGTACCTGATCGTCGTTCCTCTTGATGACCTCCGCCGACTCCCTGGGAAACAGGGTGAAGTCGGTTCGACCGACCACCTCGCCCTCCGGCCGGCCGATGGCTCTGAGGGCGGCGCTGTTGGCAAGAATATACCGACCGTCGCCATCTTTGCAGAAAACGGCATCGGAGGTGTTTTCGAGGATCTCGTGGAGCAGGTGATCTTTCTCACGGAGTCGCTCCTCCGCCCGCCGGTTCTGGGTAATATCGAGGATGACCCCGTCGAGCCACAGCGGGTGGTTCTCCCGGTCGAATACCGCCTGACCCTTTTCGAACACCCAGCGTATCGCGCCGTCCCGGTGCCGGATGCGGTATTCGACCTCGAAGGGGGTGCCGGGCGCGACATGGGCTTTCACTGTCGCCTCGACCTTTGCCAGATCCTCGGGATGGATATAATGACCAAAGGCCACCCGACCGCTCAAAAAATCCGCCGCCGGATACCCCGAGACCTGCTCCACCCGCTCGCTGATGTACTCGACCCTCCACGGCGCCTGCGTTTCACAGCGGTAGACGATACCGGGGATATTGGCGACCAGGGTCCGAAAACGCTCCTCGCTTCGCGCCAAAGCCGTCTGAGCCTCGCGCACCGTGTCCATCTCCCCGACGAGTTTCTCGCGCATCTCATTGATCGCCGCCTCGACCAGGCCGAGTTCGTCCCGCTTAGCAGACCTGTCCGCCCTGCGGCGGAGCACGAGAGGCCTGCCGAGGTCCTGCAGGCTCAGCGAACGGGCAAAGTCGGCCATGGTCGTCAGATGCCGGCCGACGGTCGCATAGAAGAGGAAGAAAATGAAGATCGAAACGACAAAGGTCTTTACGGTCTGGGTGACGAGGATGACGATCACCCGGTCCATCAGCCGCCGGTACACCCCCTGGAGCGACACCTCGACCTGGAGGACACCGATTTCCAGATCCTGACCGCGATGCGTGTGCTGTAGCGGAAACTCGTGGGACAGGATATGTCTCCCTCGTCCCTTTTCGCCTGTTTCGACTACCTTGACGATACCGGCGTAGCTCACGTCCGGCAGATTCTTTATCCCCTGCAGTTGCATGGCCAGTACGGCCAGATCGTACCCCCAGAGGGTCGGGACGATGGCGGGGATATGGCTGCGCCTGATCTGCTCAACGGTTGCCGAGATCTGGTCGAGGTCGCGGCGGTATTCGAAAAAGAGCTGAACCGCGGTGCTGAGCAGCGCCGCCAGCGAGCTGAAAAGGCAGATATAGACGACCAGCCGGAAGGCGATCCTGTTGACCTTGGGGAGTAAGGGCATGGCACTCCTATTGCGGCAAATACGCTGTCAATGCGCTTTTTTTGATCCGGTCGTAGGTACCGTCTCCCTTCATCTCCCGCAGGGCCTTGCTTAAGAGCGGAATCAGCCTTTCCCGGGACTTGTGGAGATAAAGGAACATCTCCCGGGTCGCAAGGGGCGCCTGCAGGGCGTAAATCCCCTGCAGCTTCATTTCCTTAAGCTGGCCGTAACCGTCCAGGCGGTTGTAGACAACCAGATCCACCTTGTCGTCGGCCAGGGTTCGAAAGAGCAGGCCGGCATCCTTGACCTTGGTCAGAGACCGGCTGGCGACGATGTTCTTTTCGAGGATTTTCCACCCGGTGACGATCGCCACATGATAATTCGCCAGCGAATCCCAGCCGGCAATGGGCATGTCCTTGTTCCTGCCGAAGGCGACGAACTCGTAGTCGCCGATCTTTTCCGGTACCCGCCTGAGATCAGCATAGACGGCATCCAGCCCCTCGACGCGCACGTAGACCCCATCCTCGATGCCTTCATTGGCGTTGATCAGCGACCGTTCGGCCGGCAGATGTTCTATGTTCAAGCTCAGACCGATGCGGCGACAGGCCTCGCGCACCACCTGATCGTGAAATCCCGTACCTTCCGGATTGGAGAGAGGGATTCCGTCGGAGGTGGCAAGCGTAATCTGCTCCTCGGCGGCAAGCCGTAAGGGACAGGCAAGGATCATCAGGAGAACGTACAGTATCCAGTGCAAAGCAGTTTCCTCGGCAAACTCGACGATTCCTGGCAAAGAACCATTCTTAGCCTCTTCCCGGTGAGAACAGCAGAAAAACCGACCGCTGCCGACCGCATTCTGAATGAAAGCGATTTCCAGGAAAAGAGCAGTTATTCACTCTCCGTTCCACAAGTTGTGGTATATCACTTCATTGAGCAAAATACAAAATTACATCCACTGCATGCCGACCATCAGATAGGAAGGCGGACATGCTTCCCGCTGCCTCAGGTCGAGTGTCACCTGGTGTCGGTCGTCGTTGACACTTCGAACACAATGTTTTAGCTTCGCAAAAACATTCACCTCAGTCCATCGATTATCTGCCAGCATCCGGAAATACCGTACCGGCCGAAGCGGTATCCGATGAAGGCAACAGACACAATGCCGAGAATATCAGATGATGAAAGATGAAAAAAAGCAGGAGCGGCAGGAGAAAATTCTTGTCGAGGCTCTGAAGCTTTTCACCGAAAAGGGGTATTTCAATACCTCGGTCAGCGACATTCAAACCGCATCGAACCTGAGCGTCGGCACCTTATACAACTATTTCCACAACAAGGAGGCGATCGCCGTCACCCTGTTCAGCAATATCGAAAACTGCCTCTACGAGGCGCTTTGCGCGATAGAAAAAAAGCACGCCGGCGCATGCGACAGATGCAAGGCCATCATCCGGCACCTCTATGAGTCGACGGAAAGAAATGCGGCATCCATGCAATATCTCTTCTACACCAAGCACCGGGAGTTCATGGAAGTGGAGAAATCGGTGTTCACTTCCCTGCCTTTTGTGAAAATGAAGGAAATAGTCCTGCAGGGGCAAAAAGACGGCGAGTTCAGGAAGATCGAACCCGATGTAGCCATGATGGCTATTTTCGGCGGTCCCATACGTATGATTTACCAGAGAATCGACGGCCTTCTTGCAAAGCCCCTGCCCCAGTATCTCGAGGAGAGCTGGGAGTGCGCCTGGCGCAGCGTCAGGGCCTGACTTTGCCTCCGCCCGAGATGCATTGTGCCTGATCGCGACCTGAGCGCCTCCTCTCCCTGTTCTTCCGGGTGTTGTTCCGGTTTCCTTGCCGCCATCCTTCCCGACACCGGAGTCGGTAAACGCCGAACGGGGTGTCTTCAGGAAGTTGCTCCGAGGCAATCGTTCATTTCCTGTCCAGCAAGCTGCGCACTTTGGTTGCCAGGGTCTCCTTTGAAAACGGTTTTTGAATGAAGTTGATGCCATCAACCAACACACCCTGGCGAGCGATGACATCGCCGGTATAACCGGATATAAACAGGACTTTCAGCGTCGGTAACAACGAAGTGAGTATCTGTCCTAACTCCCGGCCGTTCATTTCGGGTAAGATTACGTCGGTTATAAGCAGCTGAATTTCGGCCCCGTGCTTCTTGGTCAAGAAGATGGCCTCACTCGGGGTCGAAGCGGCAAGCACCCGATAGCCTAACCTTCCCAGCATCATGCTCGTCATTTCCAGGATCATCGGCTCGTCTTCCGCCAGTAGGACGGTTTCGCTACCTCCTGCAACTCGAGCAACCGGCATTTCTTGCAACATCTCTTCGTCTGCCGCTATATGTCGGGGCAGGTAAATCTTGAAAGTCGCGCCTTGGCCCGGCTCGCTTACGACGTCGATGAAAGCGTTGTTCTGCTTGACGATACCGTAGACCGTGGAGAGCCCGAGGCCGGTGCCTTTACCTACCTCTTTGGTGGTGAAAAACGGCACGAAGAGTTTGTCCATCGTTTCTTTATCCATGCCGCAACCATTGTCGCTCACGGACAGCAGCACGTATTCGCCGGGGAGGTACTCGGGATGGTCCGTACAATAGACGTTATCGAGGTTTACCAAGCGCGTCTCGATGGTGATCCTGCCCACGCCCGAAATGGCATCGCGGGCATTGACGCACAGATTGGCAAGGATCTGATCGATCTGGGAAGGATCCATCTTTACCGTACATGCCCCCGCCTCCGGCAGCCAGATAAGTTCGATGTCCTCACCGATTAACCGCCCCAGCATTTTTATCATCCCTTCGACGGTCTCATTCAAGTCGAGCACCCTGGGGGCGATAGTCTGCTGGCGGGCAAAGGCCAGCAGTTGGCGGGTCAGGTCGGTGGACCGTTTGGCTGTATTGAGGATTGTCTGCAGGTTGTCAACGATCGGTTGAGCCGGATCGAGCGACTCTAGAACCATTTCTGCGTGACCCAGAATGACCCCCAGCATATTATTGAAATCATGAGCCACGCCGCCGGCGAGAGTGCCGACAGCTTCCATCTTTTGGGCCTGGCGGAACTGTTCTTCCAGCTTCTTATGTTCAGTAATGTCCTGAAAACTGACCAGGACCGCAGGGGAACACTCGATAATGATTCTTGTGGTGGAAAGAAGAAAGGTTATACTGTGTTCTTTGCCCTTGATGAGACTGGACAGGCTCACCTCAACCTGATGATGACTTCCCCCGGTTTCATGCGTATCGGTAACCGTTTGACGGATAATACACTGGTGGCAGGACGGGCCAAAGCCACAGCCCTGGGGGGAGTCCAGGGCATGAAGACAATGCAGCGCTTCACCGACTCGAAAGCCCGCCATGTCGGTAATCGATGAACCGGTAAACGAACAGGCAAGAGCGTTCATCCTCCGGATACGTCTCTCTCCATTAAGAATGAAAATGACGAACGGAGCGTTCTCGAAGATCGCTGTCAGTTCGCTTTCCTGCTGTTTGAGAATTTCTTCCGCCTGTTTGCGCTGCGCCAGGGCCTTTTCCAGCTCCAGTACCTTTTTTTCGAGCTTGGTGGCCACAACCTCACTGTACCGTTTCAGGTATTCGGCATCTTCCTTGATGAGTTCGGTTGGGGATTGATCGTTTCGGGTGGCCTTTTTTAGGACGCCTTTGATCTCTTCCCATAATTCCACTGGCTCCATCGGTTTAAAGAAATAGGCGATTGCACCGAGCGACATCGCCAGCCGGACATCCTGATTTTCCGTGTACGTAGAAGTATAGAATACAAACGGGATGGAACGAAGCTCCGGCTCCTGCTTGACCGCCCGGAGAAACTTGAAGCCGTCCATTACCGGCATAAGGGCATCCGAGATAATCAAATCCGGTGGGGATTTTTTCGCAATCCTGAGACCGTCCAGCCCGTTCTCGGCTTCAATCGCCTCGCTGCCTGTTTTTTCCACCATATAGCGAAGTACCTGTCTGTCGTCATGATTATCGTCAACTAAAAGTATTCTCATATGGTTTTCTCCAAACGCATACTCCATTCGTACGCCCTGCCCGGTCAGCCGTCGACTATCGTCATTACATGTTTCATTTTATCATTTTCAGGATTTTATGAATCTGATCCACGATCGTAATCGGATCGATAGGCTTTTCAAAATAGCCGTTGCAGCCCGCGGCAAGAATTCGCTCCCGGTCGCCGGTCATGGCATAGGAGGTAATGGCGATTATCGGAATGTTGCCGTCGATTTCGGACGATCGTATTCTTCTGGTTGTTTCCAAGCCGTCGAGGCCCGGCAGATTTATGTCCATCAGGATGAAGAAAGGTCTTTTTTCGAGTGCCAGTGTATAGCCTTCCTCGCCTGATTCGGCAGCGATCACCGTATAACCTGCCCGCTGAAGTGCATAGGTGACGATCTTCAAATTGTCTTTGTTATCTTCAATAATGAGCACAGTGCGCATTGGTTCCTCCGTAATATTTTTACAGAAACACGATGGTAAATTCGTCTCAATCAGGCAGTTGTATTAAATATATCATCTTCGGGATTTTCGATGAGTTCACGATTTTTTATCCGGTTACAGGCACGCGAATGGTGAATCGGCTGCCTGCACCGTAGGTACTTTGCACGAGAATATCGCCTTTCAAGATTTCGTGGGCCAGTTTATGAGCGAGATACAAGCCGAGCCCTGTTCCCGGAACAATGCTTTCCCGGGGTGCATGGAGACGGACGAACGGTGAGAATAATCTGCTGAGATCGTCCTCCTCGATACCGATTCCGGTGTCTTCAATTGCAATGGTCATCATAGATTCGTCGGCAGACAGTTCCGCAAAAACACCGATCGACCCCTTATTCGTGAACTTTGCGGCATTGCTGAGCAGATTCAAAAGACACTGCAGGAGTCTGCGCCTGTCGGTATGAATGCTCAGGCGGGGTGTCCGGACAATCAGCTCAAGCCCTTTCTTCTCGATATCCTTTCTTACCGTCTCGACCGCTTCCATGACGACATCGTGAATATCGAACTCCTCGGGAATCGAGTCGATCTTGCCGGCTTCGATCTTCGAGACGTCGATGACATCGTTGATCAGGGATAACAAATGCTTACCCGAACGGAGCACCGCCGCGATATTTTCCTTCTGTTCCGCGTTGAGCGGACCAGTCCACTCGTTCAATATAATGCTCGAAAACCCGATGATGGAATTGAGGGGCGTTCTGAGCTCATGGCTCATCGAAGCGATAAACATGGACTTGAGCCGATCTACCTCTTTCAACTTGATATTGGCCTGTTCGAGCTGAGACGTTTTCTCGTTCAGGTCTTCGACGATATTCATAAGCGCCACCTGGCTGTTCTTCAATTCCTCGCTCTTTTTCAGCAAATCCGCAGTGCGGTCGGCAACACGCCGTTCGAGCTCTCCGTTGAGTCGGGTAAGGGCTTCCTCCGCCTGTTTGAGTTCGGTAATATCCTGCATCGTACCGAACATGCGGAGGGGTCGGCCCGACTCGTCTTTCGTCACCTCGCCCTGACTGCGGATGACACGCACCTCGCCGCTGGGCCGGATCACGCGGTATTCCACGTCATAGACCGAAAGGCCCTGTATCGCATCGGCGGCGGCCTGGGCCGTCTGCAACCGGTCCTCCGGATGGATGAGATCCTTCCACTGTTCGTGCCACTCGGCTAAATCAAGAAAACGGTCCTGCGGCGACAGCCCGAAAATACGATAGGACTCGGCGGAAAGAGTGACGCGTTGGTGTATGAGGTCGCGTTCCCAGTGGCCGATATGGGCGATGCGCTGGGCCTCGTTCAGTTCCGCTTCCCGTTTGCGCAACACTTCCTCCACGCTTTTTCTTCGGGTGATATCCACGAATGTCACGATGATCTCGCCGATCTCACCCTGTTCGTTCAAGGCCGGCTCGGCGTTCCCCAGGACCCAGGTTACCGAGTCCCGATCCGGTCGATGCACTCCGGCTATCAGATCGCGGACAGGCTGCCGCCCGGCAAGGACCCGGTCGACCGGATATTCTTCAAGGGGCATCGGCGAACCGTCTTCCCGCAGGAAATGCCAGTCGGGATCGATCGAGGCTTTTCCCAGCAGCTGCTCTTCGGAAAGCCCCAGCAATTCCTGCGCCGTGGGGTTTGCCATCAGTATCCGCGTATCGGCTCCGTGGACGATCACGGCCGCTCGGATATTCCGGAGCAGCCGTTGGTATTTCGCCTCGTTTCTGGCGAGCGCACCACTCTGTTCCGCCAGGGTGTCCAGCAAGGCGATAAGTCGACCTCGAAGCGTGCCGAACATGAAGTTCGTGATATCGCCAAGTTTCATTTATTCTCCACTTCCCACATTTCCCTTTAAAACGGAAATTCCCTGGCTCTCTTTGCCTTCCAGCAGCGCGATTTTTTCTTTCAATTCCTTCATCCGCAGTTCCCTGCCGACAAAGAGCCGATTCATCCTGTCGAGTTCCGCGTTCTTTTGTTCCAGTTCGGTGGTCCTCTCCTTTACCCGCTGTTCCAGCTCTTCATTCAATCGGCTCTTCTCCTCTTCCAATCGCTTCAGTTCTGTAATGTCGTGGCCGACGGCCAGCACACTGGTTACTTTGCCGCCCGCGTCATATTCCGGTAGAATGATATATTTCAGAAAGAGTTCGGTCCCGAAGGCATTTACCCAGGTAAACTCCACTGTCCGGCGAGTTCCCGTTTCCAGGACCTTGCGAAGGCTATCGAGATATTCCGGAACTATCGGCTGGGGGACCCTTGGCGTTTCGGATGGAGGTTTATCGATGACGTCGGCAAGGGAGAGACCGCTGGCCTTTTCCCAGGCGGGATTCACAAAAATCCTGCACAGATTGACATCATATCGAACAATGAAATCGGGGATATTCTCCACCAGGGAACGGTACTCCTTTTCCCTGACGGTCAAAGCCCGTTCCATCTGCCCGCGTTCGGTTCGGGTACGCAGGACCATGATGCCGAACGCCAGATCGCCCGCCAGTTCTTCCAGAAGACGTATTTCGTCGGTTGTGAAGGCATCCGGCTCGGTGGAATAGATAGTGAGGACGCCGAATGTTTTGGAACGCTCATCCTTGAGGGGCAGGGCGATACCGGAGCGGCAGTCCCGCAGCAAAGTATTCCCGCACCATGGGGCGGCCTCGGGCTCGGTCGAGAAATCCTGGATGCAGACGCTCTCTCCGCTCCGCATGGCCGTACCGGTCGGTTCGCACCTGCCTTCTGCATCGTCCCAGGTAATATGGGCATCTGCGAGACAGCCATGTTCGTCCCCCGCCCAAGCCATCGGTCGCACGGTTTTGCCGGCATTGTCGGCATATCCTACCCAGGCCAGGCAATAGCCGACATCGTCGCAAATGATGCGGCAGATGTCGTCGAGCAGTGCCTGCTCGTCCGTTGCCCGCATCAAGGTCTGGTTGCAGTTGCTGATCGCCTGCAGTTCGCGATTCAAACGGCGCAGCGATTCTTCCGCACGTTTGCGCGCGGTGATGTCCTGGGCCAAGACCGCCACGCCGATGATCTCCTCTTGTTGAGTTTTGATAGGACTGTGCGATACGTGAAAATAGTGGCGCGACCGGAACTCTTCCCCCGAATAGGACTCCTCCACCAGTTGCTCCCCGGCCAATGCCCGGTCTATATTGCGCCTGGCAATCTCCCGATCCTCCGGCACAGTCATATATTCCAGGAGACTGTGGCCCTGCTCGATTTCCGCGCCGTAGAGTGCTTTCATAACGGCGGCATGCCCCTGATTAAAACTGGTGTAACGGTATTGCCGGTCCACAGCAAAGATGAGCGCGTTGGTGCTGTCGATGATACTGCGCAGAGTTGAATGCTGCTCCCTCAGCTTCTCCTCGGCAGCTTTTTTTTGGGCCAACTCTTTTTTCAAGGTCACCATCCATACAGCGGCGATGAGAACTACTATGAGCAGGAAAAGGATGGCTGCGGAAAAAATCAGGCGGGAGATCTGCTCTCGAGAATAAAAACGACCCTCTTTCGGTTTCCAGTTATCGAGAATTTTCCGATACGTACCGTCGGCTTTCATGCGTTGCAGACCACTATTGATTTCGGCAAGCAGGGTCGCATTTCCTTTCCTGACCGCAATCGAAGAGGAGGAAGATACAACAGGAGCTCCGACTACCTTGATATTGCCAATTTTATTTTCGGCCAGCACATACGAGCCGACCAGGTAATCGACGACGACGGCGTCGAGGGCAGCTTCGTTCAACGACTTGAATCCTTCGAGAAAGTTGGGGATGACAGTCAACCGGATGAGGGGGTCTTTTGCTAAAACCAGCCGGGGAAGGCCTCCCGCTTCGACTCCGACCCGTAAGCCCCGAAGACTTGTGGGTCCCGATATGCCGTCTCGATTTGCCGCAGTAAAGATACAAAACTGAGATTCAAGCAATGTCTCCGAGAAATCGTAAACTTTCCGACGCTCTTCGGTTGGATTTATCTGGATCAGGGCATCGGCTTCCCCCTTGGCGACGAGCATCTGTGCTTCCGACCAATCCATGGCCTTGATTTCGACAGGTTGCGAGAGATGTTTTACCAGCTCATGGACAATATCGACGGCAACTCCTGAAGGGATGCCATCGTCCAGGTACACGATCGGAGCTATATTCCTGTTTCCTAAAAAAAGGAGTTTTGTCCGATGAGCCTCGGCAAAAGAATTGGAGAGAAAAGCCAAGTTCATCAAGATGCTTAAAAGGAGAGGAAGAATGATTTGGAAGGATTGCCTGGTGATGCTGTTAAAATGGCAAGTTGTTTGCAAAAACATCAATGGACTCTCTATTTGGAGAAATTTTTGATGTGATTGTGCCTCGTTGTGTTGCTCACTGAGGCAGCCTTCGAATTCTGCTCCGGGAACGTGGCGGTCCGGGGAAATATGCTCTTTAGAGGAGCCGCCATGAACTGGAGCGGGCACAGGGAAATCATTTTTTCATCAAACTTCAGCCTATCAGAGTTTCAGTTCCTTATCCAATTTCCCGGCGAAAATTTTGCCAACCGAGATACTGCCGGAGACCGGTTCTCGCGGAACAATGCCCATGACCTGCCGATATTCGGATGGAGAGTCTTTTTTGACTCCCTCAACCCTTGAGACTATGTTCTCCGTGCCCGGAGGTTAATGGCTGCCGTAGGGCCGGGTGAGGATTTCGAGGAGGGAGTAAAAGGTACTCATCTCTGCGGAACAAAGGAAAGGCCGAATGGGACTAAAAATCGGACGCGACCGGAAAATTGGGGTCGTAGCCGATTGCGGAAGCGAAATCGCGTACCCGCTCGATGGCGGCAAGCTGATTATTTGAGAGTGTTTCCTGAGAGGGTGGGGAGGTGCGGCACATGAAGGAAAGCAATTGTAAAAGTGAGAAAGATTCTTACTCTATTGTAGTGTTAAGAGAGATCCGTGGAAGTCAGGCGCATCGGAGGAATCAGAATGCAAGATATTCGCGTTCTCATCGTTGAAGATGAAGGTATAGTGGCGACCGATATTCAGGAACGACTCTCTGCCTTGGGTTACCGACCAGTGGGATGGGCCGATGATGCCGCACGAGCCATAGCGATGGCCGAAGCGCAGCGTCCCGACATCGTCCTGATGGATATTCGTCTGCCTGGCCCCCGTGACGGGATTCATGCGGCCGAGGAAATCGCCCGGCGGTTTCAGATACCGGTGGTTTTTCTGACCGCCTATTCCGAAGAAGCGACCCTGGAGCGGGCCAAACTGGCTCAGCCGTTCGGTTATATTCTGAAACCGTTCAACGATCGCGAGCTTAAATCCACGCTCGAAATTGCCTTTTACAAGCACAGGACCGAGAGGGAGATCCGGCGCCTGAACCGCCTGCTTGACGTATTGGGCCAGGTGAACCAGGCGACTCTGAGGTTGCAGTCGAGGGAGGAACTGCTGCCCGCGATCTGCAGTTTGGTCGTGGAACGCGGTGCCGTGGAGCTGGCCTGGATCTCCTGGCTCGACCAGGAAACGTCGCAGATAACGACCGCGGCCTATCTGGAAAATCCGTCCGCGCATGTGGATGCAGCGCATCTCTGCGCCGGAGGAGGATCAAATTACACCGACATCTCTGCCCGCGCCATTCGCGAAGGCAAGCCGGTTGTATGTAAAGCGACCGGCAGTCGTGTCGGGCAAGTAGGCGAAATAATGGAAGACAGTCCGTTCCAACATTCATGCGCCGCTTTTCCGCTCAAGTTTCAGGGGCAGGTGCGTGGCGCCCTGGGTCTTTGTGTGATTGAATCCGATTTCTTTCGAAAACGGGAACTCAGTCTGCTCAAAGAGATGGCAAGCGACATCTCCTACGCCTTGGACAGAATAGACGCCGACATGGCGCGAGAACGCCTCACCGAGCAGCTCAAGCAACAATCCCTGTTTCTGCGGGCCTTGATAGACGCCATGCCTTATCCGGTATTTTACAAGGACGGCCAATGCCAATACCTGGGATGCAACAAGGCTTTGGAGCGGTTCCTGGGAATCCGGCGAGAAGATTTCATCGGCAAGACCGTTCATGAGATATGGCCCCCGGATCTGGCAGAAAAATATCAGCAATCCGATCGTGAATTATTGGCAAGCCCGAACCCTTCCTCACAGATACTGCCCGGAGTGGTGGAAACTTCCGGGGGCGTGCGCCACGATGTCCTGTTCCATAAGGCTGTTTTTCGCAACGCGAAAGGCAGCATCGGAGGCATCATCAGCATTGTCGAGGACCTTACCGAACGTAATCGGGCCGAACAGGAACGTGCGCTTGTTGAAGCACAACTTCGACAAGCGCAAAAAATGGAAGCACTTGGCAATCTTGCCGGAGGTATTGCCCACGATTTCAACAACATCCTCAGTATAATCACCGGGAATACAGAAATTGCGCTCTGGAAAACGGAGCAAGGCAGTGAGGAAGCCTGCAGCATGCAGCTGGTGCTGAACGCCGCCAAGAGAGCTGCGGACCTGGTGCAGCAGATCCTGACTTTCAGCCATCAGCATGAACCGGAGAAAAAACCGGTCAAGGTTGCTCATGTCGTGCAGGAAGCCTTGACGATGATCCGTGCCTCTCTGCCGTCGACCATTGAAATCAAACAGAACGTAGCCTCCAAGGCGGTGGTGATGGCCGACGGAACTCAGCTGCATCAGGTGATACTCAATCTGTGCAGCAATGCTGCCCAGGCCATGCAGGATCAAGGCGGCATACTGGATGTGGGACTCGTCGATGTCCTTGATGGGCAAGCCAGCCGGATCAATGCGGACCCGGCAGTCGGGGATTATGTGCAACTGACCGTCGGCGACAAGGCGGGCGGCATAGATCCGCAGATCATAGATCGCATCTTCGACCCCTTTTTCACCACCAAAACGCAAGGCAATGGAACAGGCCTGGGACTGGCGGTCGCTCACGGAATCGTCAAAAGCCATGGCGGCACGATCGAGGTCGACAACCGCCCGGGCGTTGGCGCCACTTTTCGGGTACTCCTGCCGGTCATGGACAGTTTTTCCCAACTGGAGGCAGAGATAAAAGCGCCTCTGCCCCGTGGCCGCGAGCGGATTCTGATAGTGGATGACGAGCCGGAACTGGCGATAGTTGCCGAAAAGATGCTGGAAAACCTCGGGTACGAGGCACATTCGCAAAAAAGCGGCATAGACGCCCTGGAAATCTTCCGCCTTCATCTGCCGAAAAAGCCTTTCGACCTGGTGCTGACGGACCTGACGATGCCGCATCTCACCGGCCTGGACCTGACTAGGAAACTGCTCAGCCTGCAACCGGATCTGCCCATTATCCTTTTTACCGGCTTTAATGAAAAAATTACCGAGGAGGAGGCCAAACGCCTTGGTATACAAAGGCTTCTCCTGAAGCCATTCACAATCCAGGCATTGGCCGTGACCATACGACAGGTGCTGGATGAAAACATGCCGCAAACAAGATTTGGGAACCACCCGGAAATCCGATCGTGACGGCCAATTATACTCACAAAACTACCGATGATTCGCAGCGAAGATCGAAACGTTGGTTATGCGACTTTTGGCGAAACCAACGATTATGACATCCTGGAAAAAATAGCCGAAAGCAAAAAGGCGGTGGTTTACAAGGCTACGCACAAAGACCATCCGGATCGGCTGGTGGTGCTGAAGATATTCAAAGGGGCCTACCTGTCCGACCGC
>MGTI01000032.1:16993-17120 GCA_001799365.1 Desulfobacterales bacterium GWB2_56_26
TTTTTTCACCATTGCCTGCAGCCTGGCCCGAGTGCTGGATGCCGTGCACACCGCCGGGATTATTCACGGCGGCGTAAAACCACACAATATCCTGGTGGCCCCGGTTTCGCTCGAAGTGCGGCTGACC
>MGTI01000033.1:0-21109 GCA_001799365.1 Desulfobacterales bacterium GWB2_56_26
AGGAATTGTTTCATATGCACTCCCTAGAGTTAAAAATCAACCGGCCCTTTACAGGAGCAAAGGGCCGGGGCAATAAACTTAGGAAGCTTACTTGGGAGGAGCGATTTCGAGGGTCTGAACGACCTCATTCTCGCTCCACTTGGCCGGATCCGGGGACTTCACCTGGATGACGAAATAGAGAGCTTTCTCAGGATCGCCGATGTTGTTGAAAGTAAAGTTGCCGGTAATGCCTTTGAAATCCTTCAACTCGCGAACGGCTTTGGCTACCGCCTCGCGGGTGGGGACTTCATTTTTATTGGCTTTTGCGGCATTCTCGATGGCTTTCAGGCTGATTGCCATAGAGTCAAAGCCCTGGGCGGCAAAAGGCTGGGGAGCGGCTTTGTATTTTGCCTGGAAATCGGCGATAAATTTCGCGGTGCCGGGATAGACGGATGCCGGGCCGGATACGGTCGAATAGAAAGTACCGCCGCCGGAAGTAAGGGTTGCGCCGCCGGCTCCCGCCGCATCGGAGGAATCGAAACCGTCATCGCTCAGGAACATGCCCTCATAGCCTCTCTCGCGGGCCTGCTTGAACAGCACCGCTGCCTGGTAGGCCATGCCGCCGAAGTAAACGACATCGGGATTGCCGGCGATGACCGGGGAGAGCAGGGCGTCGAAGTTGGCCTTTTCTTCGGTTCCTTCAAAACCAAGAACCTTGATGCCGTTTTCTTCGGCTTTCTTCTTGAAGAACTCGGCAATGCCCTGACCATAAGCGGTCTTGTCATGGACAACAAATGCGGTTTTGGCGCCCTTGGCGGAGGCAAAGTCGGCACCAACTACGCCCTGAACGTCATCGCGACCAACGATACGGTTTACTTCCAGATAGCCGCGGGTGGTTACCTTCGGGTTGGTGTTGGCCGGAGAAACGTTGACCAGACCGGAGGTATGGTACACTTCGGATGAGGGGATCTGAACGCCGGAGTTATAGTGTCCTACTACGGCGAGAATGGCCGGATCGGATACAATCCGCTTGGCATTGGCCACGCCGGTATCGGGGTTTGCCTGGTCGTCAAAAGGTGCCAGTTCGACTTTAAAACCCATGTCGGCCAGAGGCTTGCCCAACTGTTCCAGGGCCATTTCGGCACCACGCTTGATGTCCACACCGACGACCGACTGATCACCGGATAACGGGGACTGGGTGGCGATCTTGATGGCTTTGTCCGCGGCACCGACTGAACCGCAGAGGGCAAGTGTCATACCGGCGGCTACCATCATCTTGAAAACGGAATTCCTGCTCTTTGACATACTTTTTCTCCTCCTTTGAAAAACAGCTTTCTGTTCGGTTGACCATGCCGTTCGAAATGGAATTCAGTACTGAAGAACCCGACTTCCATCCGGCAATGGTATCCTCAGCGACCTCTGTTGCAGGTCATTTTTGAGAGAAAAAAAATGGTATACCCAAATTGGATACATTTAAAGTTCGAACCATTTTCCCCCTTTCTTTGGGACTGTATGCTAGCTGATTGGCTCCACTCACGCAATAGATTTTGCGGTTTTTTTAGTGCGTTCACGCTTTTTTTCGCAATCCTACAAAATAGTATTTTTGGCTGCTGAAAAAACAATTTTGTGCGATGGAGGGGCAAAGGGAAGCGATCCGATTTCGGGCCATTCCGGATACCCTTTGCTCTCCCGCCGGCCTCCTTCTGCCGAAATATCCAAAAAATGTGCCAAATATGAACATTTTTGCCTGTAAGCGTCCAGGAACCTTGTAGGGGCGAAAAATTTTTCGCCCCTACAACGCTGACTACTGATGCCTAGCCTGAGCAGGGCAGCTCGACCGGTAACCGGACGGACCACCGCGACCCGTCGAGGACAATTACCCACCGAAACAGCGACACATTTCCCTATCGCAACAAAGGCTACCAATGGTAACCAAACATGCCGAACGAGAGCCCCTGCCCATCCTTCGGCCGCAAAGCACCCACCTTGACTTTATCCTGCAGCCCCTGCTACAATTTCTCATTCCCGGCAACAATCATTATGAAGATCTCGGCCAATCGACCAACCGTAGGCCAGCCGATGGTTTGAAGTTTCACCTGTGAATAATCCTATGAAGAAAACCATCCTGGTCGTCGAAGACGAGAGCATCCTGGCCCTGCTGTTGGAAAGTCTGCTCACCCATCTCGGCTACGTCTGTGCCGGTCCTTTAGCGACCGGCGAAGAAACCATCGCCTATCTGACCGGTCGGCAGGTCGACCTGATTCTCATGGATATCGAATTGGCCGGTCCTCTGGACGGCATCGAAACCGCCCAATTACTCCGGCGGACCTCCGATGTCCCCATCATCTTCCTGACCGGAACTCCTCTTGTGCAGGCGCTAAGCGTCTCCCCCAACTGCCTGGTCAAACCCGTGGCGGAGCAGGACCTGGCCGCTGCGCTCCAGAGAGCCCTGGCGGGCCGGCCACCCGCACCGCCTACCGGCAGCCTGCCCCTCCCCGAAATGGACGGAGCAACACCGGCGGGAGATACCCACCAACTACAGTTGGGCGATATCATCGACTCCCGCGCCCTGCAGACCATGATGGAGCAATTCCACCGGCTCACCGGCATCGGCATCGGCATTCTCGACCGGCAGGGCAATGTCCTGGTCGGTGTGGGCTGGCAGGATCTCTGCACCAAATTTCACCGTTGTCATCACGAAACTCTGAAAAACTGCAGGGCAAGCGACGCCAGGCTCAGCACGGCAGGGGCGAGTATGAGCCGCTGCAGGAACAACCTCTGGGATCTGATGACCCCGATCGAGGTCGATGGCCGGCACGTGGGCAGCGTCTGCCTCGGCCAGTTCTTCTACGACGACGAATTGCCCGACTACGATTTCTTCAGAAATCAGGCAAGAAAATACGGTTTCGACGAAGCCGAATACCTGGCGGCCCTTGACCGGCTTCCCCGCTGGTCGAGGGAAAAGGTGGACGCGACACTCGACTTCTACGCAAGTCTTGCCAAAATGATCTCAAGCCTCAGCTACGGCACGATGAACCTTTCCCGAGCCCTTGCCCAGAAGGAAGCCGCCCTGCGGCAATTGCACGAAAGCAGGTGCTTCCAGAGTTCCTTGCTCGAAACCATCCCCATTCCGGTATATTACAAGGATACGGCAGGACGTTACCTGGGTTTCAACAAGGCCGGCGAGCATTTCTACCATCGAACCAAGGCAGAGATGATCGGCAAGACTGCCTTCGATCTGCATCCGCCGCAGCTCGCAGAGTATTATCACGACCGGGAAACCGAGCTCTTCAGCCGCAAAGGATCCCAGGTCTACGAAACCGTCTTCACTCTGCCACAGGGCGAAAGCCGCGACGTCGTCGTCCATGAAGCCTCGCTCACCGATGCGGGCGGCGCGATCATCGGCGTCATCGGCGCCATGCTCGACATCACCGACCGTAACCAGGCCGAAAAGCAGCTGCAGGAGAACCGCAAATTCATGGAAGCCACCGCCATGATGATTCCCGATGTGGTCTATCTGTTCGATGTCCAGGAAGGGCGGCACATGTATTTCAACCGGGAACTGACCAATCTGCTCGGTTTCACCAACCAGGAAATCAAGGACGCGGGAGCGGGACTGCTCCTCTCTGCGGTGCATCCGAAGGATCTCGCCCAGGTGAAAAAGCACATGGAACGTATGGCCCACACCCCCGATGACGGCCAGCACGAGGTGGAATACCGCATCCGCAACAGCCATAACGCCTACCAATGGTTTTATGTCCGCGAACGGGTCTACCTGCGGGATGAAACGCAGCGACCGAAGATCCTGTTCGGCATCATGCAGGATATCACCGAGCGCAAAGAAGCCGAAGAGGAGAAGAAACTGCTGCAGACCCAGCTGATCCAGGCCCAGAAGATGGAGGCTATCGGCACGCTCGCCGGCGGCATCGCCCACGATTTCAACAATATTCTCGGCGCGATCCTCGGTTACGCCGAGATGGTCCGGGAGGACAGTCCCCCGGATTCGATCGTCGCCCGCGATCTCGACCAGATCATCCTCGCTTCCAATCGGGCGAAAGAACTGGTCAAACAGATTCTGGCCTTCAGCCGCCAGGCGGACATGGCAAAAATCCCGTTGCAGCCGGGAACCATCGTCAAGGAAGCTATCAAGCTGCTGCGCTCGTCACTGCCCACGACCATCGCCATCGAACAGGATATCGATTCATCAACCGCGCCCATCTTCGCCGATCCCACCCAGATCCACCAGATCCTCATGAATATCTGCACCAATGCCTTCCACGCCATGGAAGAGGATGGCGGGACGCTCACCATTTCCCTGTCCAACATCGAGCTGACCAGGCAGGCTCTTGCCGGCCGTCCCCACCTTCAGCCGGGACGGTTCGTGCAGTTGTCGGTCAGCGACACCGGCCAGGGCATTCTTCCGGAGATAAGAGACAGGATCTTCGAACCGTATTTCACCACCAAGGAACAGGGCAAAGGCACCGGCCTGGGGCTGGCCATCGCCCATGGCATCGTCAAAAGTCATGGCGGCTTCATCACCTGCGAAAGCAAGCCGGGCGAAGGCACCGTCTTCCATGTCGTCCTGCCGGCCCTCAATGAATATGCGGCGGCCGAAAGCGAGACGAACGAAGGCATACCGGCCGGCGGCGAACACATTCTCTTCATCGACGACGAGGTGATCCTAATCGAGATGGCCCAGGTCATGCTGGAACGGCTCGGTTACCGGGTGACCGTCCAGGCCGACAGTCTGGAGGCCATGTCGATCTTTACCAACCAGCCCGAGAACTTCGACCTGGTGATCACCGATCAGACCATGCCGGGGATGACCGGCATGGAACTGGCCCGGCGCATGCTGCAGATCCGGCCGGACCTCCCGATCATCCTCTGCACCGGGTACAGCACTCTCATCTCCGAAGAAAAGGCCAGGTCGGCAGGCATCAAAGGCTTTGCCCTGAAACCGCTGGCCAGGAAAGAGATTGCCACCCTGATCAGAAAGGTGCTGGAAGAACCGTGCTCCGATATACCTGCATCGGTAGCCGGTAGGTTGATTCCGCCCCTGACGGACACGGCATTGGCACGGAGGAGGTAGGTTTACCTCCTCCCACCCTCGATAGGGTACCCCCCTTGTACCACGCCGTTACACCCGGAGTAAGCGCTCACTATTGCATGTTATTTCTGTGAAAAATTGATCCCGGAACCGGTTTAGCTCCTCTCCGTTGCACCCCATAATAAAGAAAAATGCTTTTCCTTGCCGGAAGGGGCCCCGAAAGGCGGCAAAATCACCTCCTGAAAAAGCCCATGCCGTCACTATCGACCCTACCCTCCAAGACTGCGATTAAAGAATGGGAGGTAAAAATGCCTCCTCTTTGACCGCAAACATTTTTTCAGCCTTCCGCCCGGAGGTATGCCCACCCGTCATCCGGCCTGAACCATCCGGTTCTCCACGAGAAAACAATTCCTGCATAAAATGGCATGTTTTTGGCTACAACTTGCCTCGGATAACTAAAAAATCTTCTTTCTCCACCAGAGAACAAAACGGCCGGGACCCTGCGATGCAGAAAAACATTCGGTTTACCCCATCGTTCCGTACCCCATCACTCTATTCGGAGCCGGTATGCTCATGCCGTTAGGTGCAGCAAACAGAGACCCGATCGCAGGCCTTTTCCCTTCCTGGTCGTCCGCACTTTCATCGTCTCTGACGACGCTCCATCGGTTGGCCGGAGCCACCGAACAGGAATTCCTGCAGATCGGCAGCCAGCTGCAGGAAATTTATCAGCACTCCCTCGCCCTTTCCCAGACCGCCCACCAGTTGGTGGAAACCGCCTCGGGCGATCGCCTGCAGACGCTGATCGACAGGTTGCGGGAAATCGTCCAGGAGATGAACACCTACCTGGACCAGGCCCGGACTCAGAACCTCACCAGCTACACAACGCTTGCGAATGTTTCGGAATCACTGAAAAAGGTGGGAGAACCGCTGGTCGGAGTCAGGAGGATGTGCAAGCATCTCTACATCCTCGAAGTGTCGATCAAAATAGAAAGCGCTCATCTTGGCGACATGGGCAGCGAATTCGTCAATCTGGCGATGGACATCAAACAACTCTCTCAGCAGACTAAGGAAAAGGTCGCTGCCATCGAGGATCACCGCCAGCATTTGCAAACGATCATCGCCAGAAATCGTACCGAACTTGTCGAAGCCCGCGAGGCCCAGGACGCCGAGGCCGAAGCGACCCTGTCGAGAACCGCCGCGAGCCTTACGGAAATGGAAACCGTCAGCGGGCAGTTCTCCCAACTGGGCGACACGATCTCCGCCAACTCTCTCGACTGTTCCGACAACATCAGCACAGTCGTTCAGTCGATGCAGTTTCACGATATTTTCCGCCAGCAGGTGGAACACGTCATTGCCGGCCTGGAAGGATTGCAGCCCGTCCTTGCGGTGGACAACCATCCCTCCCGGCCCGAGAACGACAAGGACCGGCAAGCCATGATCTCCAGGACCGGCGATGTGTGTGAACTGCAGGAAGCACAACTCCAGTTCGCCGCGGCGGCGCTCTTCGACGCGGTTACTTCGATCCTCGAGAGTCTCCGGGACATCGGCGCCAAACAGAAGGAAATAGCCGGGGATGTTATCGCCCGAACCGGCGGCCGCCGGCAGAAGCAAACAACCGGAGCAACCGACGCGTCGTTCATCGCCGAGGTCAGCAGGCAGATGCACGTCATCACCGGTCTTCTCTCCGCTTCCGGCACCAATAATCAGAAAATGGCCGGCACCATGCAGGAGGTGGCCGGCACTGTCCGGCAGATCACCGGTTTTGTCACCGATATTGAAAATATCGGCCTTGATATCATTCAGATTGCCCTCAATGCCAGGATAAAAGCGGCGTCGACAGGAGAGGAAGGGGCCTCCCTCAGCGTGCTGGCGGAAGAAATCGGCCAGATGTCGGGTGAGGCGGTGCAGCGAACCGACCTCATCACCACGACGCTTACCGAAATCCATGGCATAACCGACCAACTGGCCACGGAGACCCTTGGCAACCAGGAGAATCTCTCGACCAGGCTTGCGGGCATCGAACAGGAGCTGACTTCCATCCTGTCCGGCCTCGACACCATAGGCGGGGAGCTGGTGACCATGCTGGCGCTGATATCGGATCAGGTTACATCCCTGTCAGCCGGAATCGAGAGGATCACCGACCGGATCGATGTCCATGAGCGTACCAAGTCCATGGCCGATCAGGTTCTGGCACAACTTCGGGAAATAATCCGCGAGGCCCGCCGGCTGCATCCTGCCAGCGCCGCCTTCAAGGAGGACCTGCGGCAGATGGCGCAGCGATATACCATGGAAAGCGAGCGACGCATCCATGAACATATTGCCAGCAAACATGGGATAGGAGCAACAAGCAGGGAACCGCCTGCAACCGAAGACGCACCAGTCGTCGCATCGGAGTTCGGTGACAATGTAGACCTTTTTTAATACGCATGAAGGGGAGAAGATATGCCGCTATTTATCTGGGAAGACCGTTATACCGTCGGCGTAACGGAAATCGATGAACATCACCGCCACCTCGTGAGTCTGCTCAATAAAGCCTACCAGGATTTCCTCCACCATGCTTCGCCCTCCGAGCTGAACATGCTTTTTCATGAACTCATCGACTATGCCACTTATCATTTCTCCTTCGAGGAAGAGAAGATGCAGGCCAGGCAGTACCCGGAAACGACAGCGCATAAGGGCGAACATGACGAATTCGTCCGGCGGGTGGTGGAAATGCACACCAGATATCAACATCGGGAAAAAATTCTCTTTCTCGAGATTCTCTGCTTTTTGCAGAATTGGCTGTCACACCATATCCTGGAGGTAGACGCCGACCTCGGCCGTTTCCTCACCGCCGTTCCGAGCAAAACGGCAGACAGGGGGAAATGCATATGACAACGTCTAAAGGAACGAAAAAAAAAGTGGAAAAGGTCCAGGATTCCCTGAACGGGCAGCATCCGGAGCGGGTCATTGCCAGCGGCGACAAACTGACCATCGAGACCATCGCCGACTTTGCCCGGCAAATCCAGGAGGGACTCTCGGAGGCGGACACCGTCGTCATCGACTTCGCGAAGAATGTCGAAGTGGACATCACCGCCCTGCAGATCTTCTGTTCGGCCTGCCTGACGGCGACCGCCATGAACAAAAATTTTGTCCACCGCGGGACGCTGCCGCAGTCGCTGCTCGATCTTGCCGCGACCGCCGGCTCCGAGCGGAAGGAACACTGTAAGAACAACAACATGTCATGTTTTCGCAAGTTCGGAGGAATGGAGTAATGGGTAAGCTGATAATGACTGCCGATGATTCGGCGAGCGTACGACAGATGGTCGCGTTCACCCTCAAACAGAACGGCTATGAGGTGATCGAGGCGGTCGACGGCCAGGATGCGCTGCAGAAACTCGCCGGGAAGAAGGTCGATATGCTGCTGACCGACCTCAATATGCCGAAAATGGACGGACTCGGCCTGATCAAGGGGGTTCGGGCCGGGGGCCTCAACAAATTCATCCCCATCATCATGCTGACGACGGAATCACAGGATTCCAAAAAGGCGGAAGGCAAGGCGGCCGGAGCCACCGGCTGGATCGTCAAACCCTTCAAGCCCGAACAGCTGATCGCGGTAGTGAAAAAGGTACTGGGATAACAGCCGGAATTGCCGACAACAACCTGCCAGAACGCAACTTCGGGCAGGCTCACACGTCCACACCCCACAGGGGGTATAAGTACCTTCACGAAATTCGTTTCTAAAAAACAAGAACCGAATTTCTAAGGTACTAATAGGATCGATGCCATGATTGAACAACATATTGCCGCCTATCGTGAAGAAGCGACCGAACTGCTCGCCGAACTGGAGACCTCCCTGCTCGAATTGGAAGAGACTCCGGACGACCAGGACCTGATCAGCAGGGTCTTCCGGGCGATGCACACCATCAAGGGTTCCGGCGCCATGTTCGGCTTCGACGAGATCGCCGCCTTTACCCATGAGGTGGAAACGGTCTTCGACCTGGTCCGCAACGGCAAGATGGTGGTGACCAAGGAACTCCTCAATCTCACCCTCCAGTCCCGGGACCATATCTCCGCCCTGCTCGACGCCTCGTCGGGATTCGGCGAAGTCGACAAGAACCGGGGCGACGAAATCATCGCTAGTCTCCGTCTGCTCACTCCCGCAAAGGACGCGAGCGGCGGCAACAAACCGCAGCCTCCCCCCTCCCCGACCAAGCAAGAAACAGCGCCTGCGGAACCGCTGCAGACATGGCGAATCCGCTTCGAACCGAACCGCGAGCTGCTAATCTGCGGCAGCAATCCCATCTCCCTGCTGGGCGAACTGCGCAGCCTGGGCGACTGCACCGTCACCGCCCACTTCGACGCCGTTCCACCGCTTGACGGCCTGGTGCCCGAGCACTGTTACCTGTACTGGGACATCATCCTCACCACCAGCCGCGGCGAGGCAGCCATCAGGGATGTTTTCATCTTCGTCGAGGACGATTGCCGGATCAGCATCAAACTGATCGACGACCCGGCTCGGGCGGAAGACGAAACTTACCGGAAACTGGGCGAAATCCTGGTGGACCGGGGGGATATTACGCCCACCGATCTGCAGAGCGTCCTGCAGCAGCAGAAGCCGCTCGGGGAACTGCTGGTGGAAAAGGGGACTGTTTCCGAAGAAAAGGTCCAGTCGGCGCTGGCCGAACAGCAACAGGTGAAAACGATCCGACAGGAACGGACGGCCCCGGACGCGGCGGCCTCCATCCGGGTGCCGGCGGAGCGCCTCGATCAACTGGTGAATCTGGTGGGCGAGATGGTTACCGTCCAGGCTCGCCTCACCCAGGTTGCCAATCAAGAGCGCGACGCCACCTTCATTGCCATCGCCGAAGAGGTGGAACGCCTCACCAACGAGTTGCGGGACACGGCGCTCAATATCCGTATGCTGCCCATCGGCAGCACCTTCAGCAAATTCAAACGGCTGGTCCGCGACCTCTCCCAGGAACTCGGCAAGGAAATCGAGATGGAGACCTTCGGCGCCGACACCGAACTGGACAAGACCGTCATCGAAAAGCTGAACGATCCGCTGGTCCACATTATCCGCAACAGCATCGATCACGGCATCGAACAGCCGGACAGACGCCGTGCCCTGGGCAAACCCGCCAGCGGCACCATCCGGCTGGGCGCGGAACATGCCGGCGACTCGGTGCTCATCACCATCTACGACGACGGTGGCGGCATCAACCGCGACGCCATCCGCAAAAAGGCCATCGAACTGGGCATGGTATCGCCGACCGCCGAGCTGACGGACCAACAGATATACGGCCATATCTTCGCCCCCGGTTTTTCCATGGCGGCCAAGGTGACGAGCGTCTCCGGCCGCGGCGTCGGCATGGACGTGGTCAAGCGCGGCATCGAAGGCCTGCGCGGCACCATCGTGGTTGACAGCAAACTGGGCGAGGGCACCACCATCACCCTGAAAATCCCGCTGACGCTCGCCATCATCGAGAGCCTTTTGGTGAAAATCGGCGATAGCCACTTCGTCCTGCCGCTTGCCGCCATCGAAGAGTGCGTGGAACTGTCGGGGCAGGATATCAAAGCTTCCCACGGCCGCAATGTCGCCAATGTCCGCGGTCATCTGACCCCCTATATCCGGTTGCGGGACCAGTTCGATATTGCGGGCGAACGGCCGGAGATCGAACAGATTGTCATCGTCTCGGTGCAGAGCACCCGCATCGGCTTTGTCGTCGATTCGGTGGTCGGCGAACATCAGACGGTGATCAAGCCGCTCGGCCTTATGTACCAGGACGTGAAAGGGATCTCGGGGGCCACCATCCTCGGCGACGGCTCGGTAGCCCTGATTCTGTCACCGGGCGATTTGTCACGGATGGCAGAGGCCGCCGAACTTGAAAAACTTCAGCGTGTGGAGAAAATCACTTAATTGCCTTCAACCACTCAAGGAGGAGCCCCCATGACCGTGGCAGGAATCACTGAAACTGTCCAATACCTTACCTTCAAACTTGCCGACGAGATCTTTGCCTTCGATGTTGCCAAGGTTAGGGAGATTCTCGAATTAACAACTATCACCAAGGTCCCGCAAACCCCGGATTTCATGCGCGGAGTTATCAACCTGCGCGGCAGCGTGGTGCCGGTCATCGACCTCAAGCTGAGTTTCGCCATGGCCCGGACCGAACAGACCATCAACACCTGCATCATCGTGGTCGAGGTGTACCTGGACGGCGAGACCATTATCCTCGGGGTCCTCGCCGATTCGGTGCAGGAGGTGGTCGAGATGGAGCCGGACCTCATTGAATCACCGCCCAGGCTCGGCACCAAGTTGAACACCGAATTCATTAAGGGCATGGGCAAGGTTGAAAATAACTTCGTCATGATTCTGGATATCGACAAAGTTTTTTCCGCCCAGGAGCTTACGGACCTGCAGACGACTTCGGCAGCAGTAACTGAATAAAAGCCGATAGCGGAACCACACTTCCCGTTTCTCCACAGATTCGCAAACAAAAAACATCAGAAAGAAGACGAAAACAAACATTTCGATACACTGCGAGTTGGAAACAAGGCAGCCGAAGATTTCAATCAGGATACCCTGACTGGTTACCTTACCATTATGTGAAACATCATAGCAAAAGGAGACCGTTATGAACTGGTTTGTGAGTTTGAAGATGAAAAGCAAGCTGCTCTTTTCTTTTTCGATTGTGCTTGTCTTTACCCTGGCCGCCGGTTTTGCCGGCTTCCGCGGAATGGAGAACCTCGATGGACATCTCGATGAGATTTCGGAAATGGTTATTCCCAGCATTACCTCTCTCGCCATGATCAACGACGGGCGCTCCATGGTGCTGGGGTTTGAAAGGACTATGCTGCTTGAGCTTGATAAAAAGAGCCAGCAAGAAATGCACGACAACCTCAAAGAATCGTGGGAGCAGGCGGAGACCGGCAAAAAACTCTACGATAGCCTGCCGAAATCAAAAGAAGAACAGGATCAATATAACAGGTTTCTGCAGATCTGGGATGGCTGGAAGAAGGACCATCTGGCCGTTATGGCCTTGATCGATGCCGGCAACTATACGGAGGCGAGAGAGTATTCCCTTACCGCCGCCAAGACAAGTTCCTTCAATGCCGAAGAGATCCTCGAGAAAATGATCGATTACAACGACGAGGAATCGAAAGCGGCGCAGGCCCGAAGTCAGGCAGACTCCAGGCGGTCGGAGGTGATCCTTCTGATAACCCTTGCCACAGCCTTACTCTTCTCCATCGGAATCTGCCTCCTCCTGACCCGAGTCGTGCTTCGTCAACTCGGCGGCGACCCAAATGAAGTGGGCGAAATCGCGGGTCTTGTCTCCGCCGGCGACCTGTCGCGGGAAATTATTCTCACGTCGGGCGATACGACAAGCGTCATGGCTGCCATGAAAAAAATGGTCGATACCATCCGCAGTCTGGTTTCGGATGCCGACAAGCTGGGTAACGCCACCATGGAAGGCAAAATCAACACCCGAGCCGACACTGCCAACCATCAGGGTGAATTCAAAAAGCTTATCGTCGGAATCAATACGATCGTCGACCGCCTGGTCGGACTGCTGGACGCCATGCCCGCCCCTTCTATGGTGATCGACAAGGATTTCAACGTCCTCTATATGAACAAAGTCGGGGCCGAAGCGGGCAACAGAACTCAGCAGCAGGTGATCGGTACCAAGTGTTACGATCATTTCAGGACCTCCGACTGTAAAACCGACAGGTGCGCATGTGGTCGAGCCATGAACTCGAACCAGCTGGCAAGCAGCGAAACCGACGCCCATCCCGGCACCCTGAACCTTGACATCAGCTACTTCGGCACCCCGATCAAAAACGATGAGGGGTCGGTCATCGGCGCCTTTGAAGTGGTAACTGACATGACGGCAGTGAAAAAAGCAGCGAGGATAGCGGACAAGCAGGCCTGCTACCAAAACGAAGAGGTCAACAAACTGCTCGCCAACCTCCAGAAATTCTCTATCGGCGAATTGGATTTCGATACCGCCGTGGCGCAATCGGATGAGGACACCGCCGCTATTGCCGGCAACTTTAAAAAGATCGGCGAAACGCTCAACCAGAACGTCAATGTATTGAAAGGGATTACCGCCAATGCCAAGCAGGTGGCCCAGGGCAACCTGATGGTGGAACTCAAAAAACGAAGCGACAAGGACGAACTGCTCGACTCCCTGGCGGGTATGGTCGAAAAGCTGAAAGAGGTGGTCACCGAAGTCCAGGCGGCCGCCGACAACGTCGCCACAGGTGCCCAGGAGATGTCCGCCACCGCCCAGCAGATGTCCCAGGGGGCGACCGAGCAGGCGGCCAGTGCCGAGGAAATCTCGTCAAGCATGGAAGAAATGGCCTCAAACATCCGCCAGAACACCGACAATGCCATGCAGACCGAAAAGATTGCGGTGAAAAGCGCCTCTGACGCGAAAGATGGCGGTCATGCGGTCACCGAGACAGTCTCGGCCATGAAGCAGATTGCCACTAAGATCAGCATCATCGAGGAAATCGCCCGTCAGACCAACCTCCTGGCCCTCAATGCTGCCATCGAAGCGGCCCGGGCCGGCGAACACGGCAAAGGCTTTGCAGTGGTCGCCTCCGAGGTCAGAAAACTCGCCGAACGCAGCCAGGCCGCGGCCGGCGAGATCAGCCAGCTCTCAACCACCAGCGTCGCCATCGCCGAACAGGCAGGCGACATGCTGAACAAGATGCTGCCCGATATTCAGAGGACAGCGGAACTGGTTCAGGAGATCAGCGCCTCCAGCAAGGAGCAGGACACGGGCGCCGACCAGATCAACAAGGCTATCCAACAGCTCGATCAGGTCATTCAGCAGAACGCCGGGGCCGCCGAAGAGATGGCCTCAACCACGGAAGAGCTGTCCAGCCAGGCCGAGCAGCTCAAGTCGACTATCGCCTTCTTCACCCTCGACACCGGCAATAAGCGGCGGGTGCAGGGCAACCCGCCTATTCCCTCACGCGGGCAGATTGCGATCGGTCACACGGCGCCCAAGGCAACGCCCGGCCGTACGCGGAGACCGGCAGTGTCGGCAGTAAAAACCGCAGCATCCATCCAGCTTGACCTGGGAGAAAGAGAAAAACCCGATCATCTCGACGAAGGTTTTGAAAGATTTTGATTCGGCCTGGTAAATACTCGCCATTGTCGGATTGAAATGAAGCATGAGGGCTGCTCAAGAGCACGGGACGTTAAGAAATGCCCATGCTTAATCCGAAGAGGTGGTAAAAACACCTCCACCTAAAAGATCACCGCATTCGGAGATATCGCTCTTTGAAAAAGATTGCCCCCTGCAAAACAGGAGGCAATCTTACCTCCTGTTTCGCTGTTATCTCCATTGAGAATCCACCCACCTTTTCTCTCTACCCCCATCTTCTCCGCAACAGTCAGGAAAGACAGCATATGTTCAGTGATTTTAAAATTCGGCACATTTCTCGCAGAGCATCTCTAGAAAGTATGACAAGGTAGGAATGCGTTATCCTGAGTTTCAGCTACCATCACCCGACAGAATAAGGAGGTCTTATGAACTGGTTCATCGAGCTGCAAATGAAAAACAAGCTTCTTCTCTCTTTTTTTGTGGTTCTCATCTTCACTTTGGCCGCGGGATTCGCCGGATACAGTGGCATGAAAGATATCGATACCGCCCTGGTGGAAGTGGCCGATGTGCGTTTACCCAGTATCCTCGGGCTGGAAATTGTTAATGAGGGGCAAACTGCCATCCAGAGGGCCGAGCGGACCATGCTCCTCCAGCTTGAACCGAAAGAGATTGAAGAACAGCAGGCCGCACTCAAAGCCGCGTGGGAGCGCGTCGATAAAGGCAGAAAGATTTACGACCCGCTGCCGCAAACAAAAGAAGAAGCCGAATTCTTCAATGCATTCGTGCCAGCATGGGATGCCTGGAAAAAGGACCATCAGAAAATTATCGATTTGGTTGGAGAAGGCAAAGTTGACGAGGCCAGAAGATTGTCATTCGACGAAGCTTTGGTGTCTTTCCATAAGGCGGAAGAACTGCTTGGTAAAATTGTCGATATCAATGAAACAATATCGTTGGAATCACGGGCTCAGAGTCTGAAGGACGTCAAGAAAGCTGAAACTTCCCTCGTCATTACCGTCGGTATCGCCTTGGCGTGTTCCATTGCCATCTGTCTTCTGCTCACCCGGATCGTTCTCCGTCAACTGGGAGGCGACCCGAAAGTGGTAGGCGAAATCGCCAATATGGTGGCCGTAGGCGATCTTTCCAAAGAAATCGTACTGGCCCCCGGCGACAGCACGAGCGTCATGGCGGCTATGAAGAAAATGGTCGGTGCCTTCAATGACATTACCACCAACGCCAAACAGGTTGCCGAGGGGAATCTGATGGTGCAACTCAAGAAACGGAGCGACAAGGACGATCTCCTCGCCGCACTCGGCGATATGGTTGAGAAACTGAAAGAGGTGGTCACCGAGGTGCAGGTCGCCTCCGACAACGTCGCCACCGGCGCCCAGGAGATGTCGTCCACCGCCCAGCAGATGTCGCAGGGTGCAACCGAACAGGCGGCCAGTGCCGAGGAGATTTCCTCGAGCATGGAGGAGATGGCCTCGAACATTCGCCAGAATACCGACAATGCGATGCAGACCGAAAAAATCGCCGTGAAGAGTGCGTCTGATGCCAAGGACGGCGGCAAAGCGGTCATGGAAACCGTATCGGCGATGAAGCAGATCGCCACCAAGATCAGTATCATTGAGGAAATAGCCCGCCAAACCAACCTGCTTGCCCTCAATGCGGCAATTGAAGCGGCACGGGCCGGAGAACACGGCAAGGGTTTCGCAGTAGTTGCCTCCGAGGTGAGAAAGCTCGCCGAACGCAGCCAGGCGGCAGCCGGCGAGATCAGCCAGCTCTCCACCACCAGCGTCGCCATTGCCGAGCAGGCCGGGGATATGCTGAACAAAATGCTGCCGGATATCCAGAAAACGGCGGAACTGGTCCAGGAAATCAGCGCCTCCAGCAAGGAACAGGATACCGGCGCCGACCAAATCAACAAAGCCATCCAGCAGCTCGATCAGATAATTCAGCAAAATGCCGGCGCCGCCGAGGAAATGGCCTCGACCACGGAAGAACTCTCCAGCCAGGCCGAACAGCTCAAGGCAACTATCGCCTTCTTTTCACTCGATACCGGCAGACATCAGCGCGCTCAGGTCAACTCGCAAGCTGCTTCCCCGCACAAGCAACTCGCGATCAGCCACAGAACGCCGACTGCCGTCCATATGCCAAGCTCGGCAGCACAGCGCAAACCAAACAAACCGGCTAAAACCGAAGGAACAATTCATCTTGACCTGGGAAGAAAACATACGGATGAACTTGACCAAGATTTCGAAAAATTTTGACTCGAATAAATCTTGACCGCCTTACGGCCAGCCTTGGCAGAATTTAAAATTTTTGGACCAAATCTTCTATACAGGAGAAAAAACCATGAGTGTGGCTGAAATTACTGTAACCGTGCAATATCTGACCTTTAAACTGGCCGACGAAATATTTGCCTTCGATGTCGCCAAGGTCAGAGAGATCCTGGAGATAACAACAATAACCAAAGTCCCGCAAACCCCTGACTTCATGCGCGGGGTCATCAACCTGCGCGGCAGCGTGGTGCCGGTCATCGACCTCAAGCTGAACTTTGCCATGGCCCGCACCGAACAGACCATCAACACCTGCATCATCGTGGTCGAGGTGATCCTGGACGGCGAGACCATCATCCTCGGGGTCCTCGCCGACTCGGTGCAGGAGGTGGTCGAGATGGAACCGGATTTTATCGAACCGCCGCCCAAACTCGGCACTAAACTGAACACCGAATTCATCAGGGGCATGGGCAAGGTGGGGAACACCTTCGTGATGATTCTCGACATCGACAAGGTCTTCTCGAAAGACCAACTCGCTGATTTGCAGGAAGGCACCGGGCAATAATCTGGTTGCCCATCGATCGGCACTTCAGGACTTGAATGTGGTGCCGATCCCCTTCATTAACCCGAATTTCTCACCAGCCGAGGTCGCCGCGCATGCGAGGCGAAAAAAATCTTTCGCCCCCACAGCAACGCTGCAGACGCGGCTAGACAGGAGGCAAATTTGCCATCTATCTCTCCACCCGATTCTTGTCTAAAGTCACTTTTTGCCCAGATACAAAAGTCCTGGGGAAAGAACCACCAGCGGCAAAACTGGCAGTCACTGAAGGAGCGATCCAATTAAACATGGCTGGCAAGAGACATGCGGATCTTCTTAACGGAGAATTTGAAATTATGAGCCTGGCTTCTTTACCATCGTCTCAGGCTCGGCACATACCAGGTGGTAAGTTTACCACCCACGGTCAACCCGAAAAATACCAAGGCAGGAGTATGAAAAAATGAGTATTGGCGATATGAAAATTGGAACGAAACTCTTCGGCAGTTTTTTTGCCGTTGTTGTTATTTTCGCTGCGGTTGCCGGCTTTCAGATCCTGAAAATGGGCAATTTAGGAGAATTGCAGGATGCCGGTGCGACGCGTGCCAAGGATGCATTGAGTGTCGCGCTGATTGAAACGCATATGAATTCGGCGTACACGGTGATGGCCGATGGCATGATTAACCGGAATGTTCCGGAGACCAAGAAAGACTGGCTGGAAATTAAGGCTCTTGCGCAGGAAGATATTGAGACGATTCGAAGGCTTTCCGACACCGCCGAAGAAAAAGCCCTTGCCGAGGAATTTGTCAAGAACCTTGACGAATATCTTGGACATTTTGAAAAGGAAACCATTCCGATCCTGGAAAAAGAAGAGTCAGTTGCCCAAAAAACTCAAAACGCGCTGATTATCAAAGACATCCAACTGAGAGTAGAGGGAATTTATCCGGTGGCGGCCGATGCAATCATTAACCGCAACCTGGCAGAGACCCGCAAGGACCTTGCGGAAATCAAAAACTTTGCCAAAAAAGATATGGAAGTGGTTGCCGGCCTGGCCACCACGGACAAGGCCATGGCGGACCAGTTCGCCGCAGCTTACAATAACTATCTCGGAACAATCGAAGATGCATTGCTTCCCGCTTTGGAAGAAACGACCGATGTGAATCAAACGATACGGGATCTGGATGGAAAAATCGATGCCCTCCGCGATCAAGTAATTGCCCCGTTGGTCTCTATCAATACATCCATCACCAAAGAAACTCAGGTCGTACTTGCCAACGAAGGGCTGATCCGAACAATAGACGGAAAAATTGATGCAGCCCGCGAAGCTGCAGCCGTACCGCTGAAGAAAATCGTTGCTTCGTTTAATAAAGAGATGGCAAGCGCGGATGAATTGTTCGATACAACTCAACAAAAGACCACCCTTGTCTCCATTGTTATCTCTTTGGTGGGCGTTGGTTTCGCCCTGTTGGCCGCATTTCTCATTACCCGGGCAATCGCCAGACCGCTCCTTCAAGCCGTAGAGACGTCAAACCGGCTGGCTGACGGAGACCTCATGGTGACCATCGACGTCCATCGAAAAGATGAAACCGGCCAACTTCTCCAGTCAATGAAAAATATGGTCGAGAAACTGAAAGAAGTAATCCAGGACGTCCAAGGCGCCGCCGACAACGTCGCCTCGGGGTCCCAGGAGATGTCCACCACCGCCCAGCAGATGTCCCAGGGTGCAACCGAACAGGCGGCCAGTGCCGAGGAAATCTCGTCAAGCATGGAAGAGATGGCTTCGAACATCCGCCAGAATACCGACAACGCCCTGCAGACCGAAAAAATCGCGGTCAAGAGTGCAGTCGATGCCAAGGAAGGCGGCAAAGCTGTTACCGAGACTGTTTCGGCCATGAAGCAGATCGCCACCAAGATCAGTATCATTGAGGAAATCGCCCGCCAGACCAATCTTCTTGCCTTGAACGCCGCGATCGAGGCAGCCAGGGCCGGCGAACACGGCAAGGGCTTTGCGGTGGTCGCCTCCGAAGTCCGGAAGCTTGCCGAACGAAGTCAGGCGGCGGCCGGCGAGATCAGCCAGCTCTCCACCACCAGCGTGGCCATTGCCGAACAGGCCGGCGACATGCTGGGCAAAATGCTGCCCGATATCCAGAAGACCGCGGAACTCGTGCAGGAGATCAGCGCATCAAGCAAGGAGCAGGATACCGGCGCCGACCAGATCAACAGGGCAATTCAGCAACTCGATCAGGTGATCCAGCAAAACGCGGCGGCGGCCGAAGAGATGGCCTCGACGACGGAAGAGCTGTCCGGTCAGGCCGAACAACTCAAGGCGTCCATCTCCTTCTTCCGCCTGGACACCGGCGCAACGCGACAGAGGCGCAGCACTCCCCATCGATCCGGCAGAAAAACAGCCATTCCCCATATCCCTTCACCACTACCCGGCAGGATCGCTCAACCGGCAGGTGCAGTCAAAGGCGCGCCTGAAAAAAAGACCGGAGCCGACGGGGCGATCAATCTCGATCTTGGCGGAAAAACGGGTGTGGATCATCTCGATAACGAATTTGAAAATTACTGAATCGGAAAATGAACAATTTCCGATAACACCGCAACCTGTGCGGATCGTTTTGGCTTTGGGAGGTGAATTTACCTCCCAAAGCAAGATCGCTCGGGTCTTTTCCGGCTCCTTTCTCCTTTCCTTCGCCATTTTTACATCTACATATCATCTTACACCTTGTATTTTTTCCGAAAGGTTTATTGCTTTATAGTCTGGCATATTTTTCGCTATAACATAATCGAAAGACCGGATTCCCTAATTTGCTTCCCTGCATCGTCTCTTTGAACAGGTACTGCAACGAGCACACATGATTCTCAATTCACTTGCAAAAATGAAAAAAGGAGAGTTCCAGCAGTTCAGCTCTTTCATCTACGACCATGTTGGAATTCAGTTGCCGCCTGCCAAAAAAACCATGCTTGAGTCGCGTCTGCAAAAACGCCTCAAGTCTCTCGGCATCCAATCCTTCGCAGAATACGGCAATTTCGTCTTCAGCCAGGAAGGCCAGGAGATGGAACTCATCCACCTGATCGATGTGGTGACAACCAACAAAACCGATTTTTTCCGTGAGCCCGGTCACTTCAAGTTTCTCACTCAGGTCGTGTTGCCGGCCATTCTGAGAAAACGGGATATCACCCCATCCCATCCCATACGATTCTGGAGCGCCGGTTGCTCAAGCGGCGAAGAGCCCTATACACTGGCCATGGTCCTCGCGGAATACGCCGCCGAACATCGTGATTTCTATTTCTCCATCCTCGCCTCGGACATCAGCACCAGGATTCTCGAGACTGCCAGAAAGGCGATTTACCCCGAAGAACGAACTACCGACATCGCCATGCATATCAAGAAAAAATACCTCTTGCGGAGCAAGGACCGTGACTCCTCACTCATCCGCATCTGCCCGGAACTCCGAGCCAAGGTTAATTTTCGCCGGATCAATTTCATGGATGCCGATTTCGGCGTGAGGGAGAAAATGGATATAATCTTCTGCCGGAATGTTGTAATCTACTTCGACAAATCGACCCAACAGGAGCTGATGCAGAAATTTCACCGACAGCTGCGACCCGGAGGCTACCTTTTCCTCGGTCATTCCGAAACACTGAATGGTATTGAGGTCGATTTCAAATCGGTCGGGCCGACCGTCTACGTAAAAACATGAGGAACGTTAACGCCACTCGTGGAGTCAATGTCTACCTCAAGCCGGGTGAGGTGATAATCTCCCGACAACCCATCCAGATCAGCACCATCCTTGGCTCCTGCGTGGCAATAACCATGCATTCGCCGGCCAAAGGCAGCGGCGCAATCTGCCATGCCATATTTCCTCAAATCGCAAATCAGGATAACAGGCTGCATTACGTTGATCCGGCAATTCGATATATTTACTCGAAAATGATCGATTATGGAGGAATTGCGGACATGGTGGTGAAGCTTTTCGGCGGCGCGCGAGTTCTTGCCGGCAGCGATTACGGGGACTCCCGAAGATCGATCGGCGAAATGAACGTACTGCAGGCCCGAGAAACCCTTCAGCAGCTGGGTCTCGCTATCGCCAAAGAAGATGTCGGCGGGGGTCGTGGCCGAAAGCTGCTGTTTTCCATTAAGACCGGTGAGGTGTTCCTGCGCAGACTGGGG
>MGTI01000033.1:21140-43092 GCA_001799365.1 Desulfobacterales bacterium GWB2_56_26
GAGATGCGCAAGATCAAGGTATTGATCGTCGATGATTCGGCGCTGGTCCGGCAGACACTCTGCGAAATGCTCAATACGGACCCGGAGATCGAAGTGGTCGGCACGGCGGCAGACCCCTTCATCGCCGCGGAACGCTTGAAAACGGTGGTTCCCGATGTCATTACCCTTGATATCGAAATGCCCCGCATGGACGGTTTGACCTTTCTCCGGAAGCTGATGAGCCAGCATCCCCTGCCGGTGGTGATGTGTTCCAGCCTCGCCGACAGCGGCAGCGAATCCGCACTCAAGGCCCTGGAATACGGGGCGGTGGATATCATCACCAAACCGAGGCTGGGCACCAAGCAGTTTCTCGAAGAATCGCGCGTGACCATCTGCGATGTCATCAAAGGCGCCGCAGCCTCGCGGGTCGGGCGAAGAAGATCGCCGACTACGCTGAAGGAAATCTCACCCAAATATTCCGCCGACGTGATCATCGACAAGCCGAATTCCAAGGCGATGATCCAGACGACCGAAAAAGTGGTGGTGGTCGGCGCCTCGACCGGCGGCACCGAGGCGCTCAGAATTTTTCTTGAGATGATGCCCGAGAATGCCCCCGGCATCGTTATTGTCCAGCATATGCCGGAAAATTTCACCGCCGCCTTTGCCAGACGCCTCGACACCCTCTGCCGGGTAACCGTCAAGGAAGCAGAGGACAACGATACCGTGGTTCGCGGCCGGGCTCTCATCGCCCCCGGCAATCACCACACTCTCTTAAAGCGTAGCGGCGCCCGATACTACGTGGAGATCAAGGACGGGCCCCTGGTAACGCGGCATCGACCTTCGGTGGATGTTCTTTTTCGGTCGGCTGCACGTTATGCTGGCAAGAATCTGGTAGGTGTGATAATGACCGGTATGGGAGACGATGGGGCTCGCAGCATGAAAGAAATGTTCGATTCGGGGGCCGCGACCATCGCCCAGGATGAAGCCACCTGCGTGGTATTCGGCATGCCTGCCGAAGCGATAAAACATGGCGGCGTCCAAAAGATTATGCCGCTGCAGCACATTGCGGCGGAGGTATTGAGGTTGTGTGGCTAGGTCCCTACATATCGATTTTAGTGGAAGATGGAACAACGGATCTCCGAGACAAAACTTTTTTGGTCATGCGAAATACTCTTTGGCAGCGACCTGAATGTTTCCAGGCAGTTCCTGGACTATCTGCAGACCGGCGGCATTAAAAGCGCCTATCGCAAACGGGCGATGGAAACGCACCCCGACCGGCTCATCGGCCTGGATTTGCCGTTGCGCAAACAAGGTATCGAGCGTTTTCATGCGGTTCAGGAGGCATACGAGACCCTGCTCTCTTTCCTGAGGACTAAAGAAACCTGCCAGATACTCCACGGAAAAAACGGTGCCGCAAAGATGCGGCCAAACCCGCCTGCCTCGCCCTTTCGGCAAGGCCATACTTGCTCCCAATCCGCCCAAAACGGAACTCGTCAGGATTTTTTTTACCACAGCGGGAAAATCAGACCGATTATCCTTCCTGACGAGACTCGCCGAAGCCATTCCTATGCAAACACCGAAAACCTCTACCGAGGCCAGCTGCCCCTGAGACATCTGCTCTTTGGTCATTTCCTCTATTATTCCGGTCTGGCCAACTGGCGAACAATTGCTCGAATTCTCACCTGGCAGAAAACCGAAAGGCCGCGGCTCGGCGAATTGGCCAGACGATTCGGCATGTGCCGTCAGGAGGAGATCGCCTCCATCCTGAATGCGAGAAAACCTTGCCGGCCCTTCGGCGAAACCGCCCAGATGCTGGGTATATTGACGGAACATCAAGTCAGGGTACTGTTGTTCCATCAGCAGCGGATGCAAAAAAAATTCGGCACCATCCTGGTGGAAAAAAACCTGATCAGCAAACCGGAGTTGCAGGAGCTGCTCGATCGATTCCAAGACCACAATGTGACGATGCAAGCGCAGTAGGGCAGGCGAGAAACCCTGCAACAAAAGACGAACACCTTGAGGAAGAGGCGATGAAAAGTATCCTGATCATAGAAGACAACGAGAACATGCTGCAGATGATGTGCGATCTTTTAGGTCGATCGGGATATTCGGTTATTACTGCCACCGACGGGGTGCAGGGGCTGAAGGCCTTCCATACGCATTCACCCGCCCTGGTGATTACCGATATCATCATGCCGGACAAGGAAGGCCTGGAAGTCATCATGGAGCTGACCAAACAAGAGCCCCGCCCCAAGATCATCGCCGTTTCCGGCGGAGGCATCCTGGAGCCGCAGACCTATCTCTCCCTGGCGAGAAAACTGGGTGCCGACCATGCCCTCGCCAAGCCCTTCCGTCCCGCCGAACTGCTCGCCCTGATAGAACATCTGCTCGCCTGAGACGACTCTGTTATCCGCCCCTTAGCGAGTGAGTTACCCTCGATATCACCGCAACCATCACCTTGAGTTTCTTTTTTGTAGGGTGCGCCGTGCGCACCAATGAACACCATGATGGTGCGCATGGCGCACCCTACGGACTGCCTCCAACCGCCAATCATTTTTCCACCTGCGGCTATTTGAATCGGCGCAGACGATGTGATACGCTTTAGCCGACAACACCCAAAGATGCCGGCTCGACCGCGGCAAATATTCATTCGATCCGGAGATCTGCACCTTCCAGGGCGCTGCCGCCGGCAGTTCATCATTTTGCGTATCTATGAGAAAACCGGCCGTTTACCGCATCTTGCTCGGCTTCATGTTCCTCTTGCTGATAACAGTACAGGAATCCTCTGCCCAGCGCGTCATCCGGGTCGGCTACTACGATTTCAACCCACTTATCTTCAATGAGGCCAGGGATACCCCCTCGGGCCTGTTCGTCGATATCCTGAACCGCATTGCCCAGGATAAAAACTGGAAAATCACGTACGTCTACGGTACCTGGAAGGACACCTACCAGGGGCTGATGGACGACACCCTGGACCTTGTGCCCTGCATCGGCATCTCCGAGGCGAGAAAAGAGGCGGTCGACTTCACCGAAGAATACCTCTATCTCGACTGGGGGGTCATCTACAGTGTTCCGGGCAAGAAGGTCGATACCATCCTCGATCTCGACGGCAAGCGGGTGGCGGTGCTTTCCGCCAGCATCTATACCGACGGGCTGAAGGAGACGCTCGCTCAGTTCGACGTCCGGCCGGTCTTTGTCGAACAGCAGACCTACCATGACGTATTCCGGCTGATCGAAGAGAACAAGACCGATGCAGGCATCTCGACCAACATTACCGGCCTCCGCTTCGAACGCGAGTTCAGCGCCCGCCGGACCCCGATATTCTTCGCCCCGACCAAGCTCGCCTTCGCCGTCAAAAAAGGCGGCAATGGCGATCTGCTCGCGGCACTCGATCAGGAGATCGCGAGGCAGAAAGCCGACAGCCGTTCCTATTACTATAAACGGTACGATCACTGGATAACATCCCTGGAGGAAAAAGCCGTACCTCTCTACGTCTGGATATCGCTTGCAGGCCTTTTGGCCTTTCTGGTCCTGCTCGGCTTTTGGAACAACATCCTGAAACATCAGGTGAGTCTCAAGACCCGTATCCTCGAAGAGGAAATCGATCTCAGGAAACAGCAGGAAGCCCGATTGCGGGAGAGCGAAAGCAGGTTTCGGGTGATGTTCGAGCAGGCGGCGGTCGGGGTAGCCCAGATCGACACCGGCACCGGCAGGTTTGTCCGGATCAATCAGAAGTACTGCGACATCGTCGGCTACAGCCCCGAGGAGATGGAGAACCTCGATTCTCAAACCATCACCCATCCCGACGACCTGCCGCTCGACCTCGCCCAGATGGAGCGGCTGAAGACTGAACAGATCCATGAATTCTCCATGGAGAAACGGTATATCAGAAAACACGGCGGCATCGTCTGGGTGATGCTCACCGTCTCGCCGATGTGGGCGGAGTCGACAAAACCGACCTGCCACATCGCCATCGTTCAAGATATTTCCAAGCGCAAGCAGGCCGAACGGCTGGTCTATGAAAACGAGGAGCGGCTGCGCGCCGTGCTGGAACAATCGCCGATCGGCATCGCCCTGTCCCGGGATGGCATCAGGCTCGATGCCAACCGCGCCTTCCTGCTCATGTTCGGCTATGAGGAGGTGGCCGAGCTGAAAGGTAAACCGCTCCTGAATCAGATCGCCCCGCACTGCCGGCCGGAAATGCGCAGCCGGGTAGAAAAACGCACCCAAAGAGAAAAAGTCGAAAACATGTACGAGACCTTCGGCCTGCGCAAGGACGGCACGGAGTTTCCCGTCCTCGTCTCGGCCACCATTATCCATCTGCCGGACGGACCTGCTACCGTCAGCTTCTATACCGACCTGACCGTCCAGAAACAGGCGGAACAGGAACGGCACAGCCTCCAGACCCAGCTGGCCCAGGCCCAGAAGATGGAGGCCATCGGCACGCTCGCCGGCGGCATCGCCCATGATTTCAACAACATTCTCGGGGCGGTTCTGGGGTATGCGGAAGTGGCCCGGGAAGAATGCCCTCCCGACTCGCAGGTGGCCCAGGATCTTGATCAGGTGATCCTGGCGGGCACCCGGGCAAAGGATCTGGTCAAGCAGATTTTAGCCTTCAGCCGCCAGGCGGAAACCGAGCAGATCCCGCTGCTGCCGGCGTCCATCGTCAAGGAGACCATCAAGCTCCTTCGCTCCTCGCTGCCGTCGACCATCGACATCCGCCAGAATATCGATGGGCAGACCGCACCCATCCTGGCCGATCCGACCCAGATTCACCAGATCCTCATCAACCTCTGCACCAATGCCTTTCATGCCATGGAAGAACGCGGCGGGATACTGACCATTTCGCTCACCAATATCCGTCTCACCGAAGAGGAACTCGCCGCCGCACCGCACCTGCAGCCGGGACTGTTCGTCCGACTGTCGGTCAGCGATACCGGTGGCGGCATCGCCCCGGAGATCAAAAACCGGATCTTCGATCCGTACTTTACCACCAAGGAGATCGGCAAGGGCACCGGCATGGGTCTGGCAATCGTCCACGGCATCGCCAAGAGTTACGGCGGCTTCATCGACTGCGACAGCAACCTCGGCCAGGGTACCACTTTTCGCGTGACCCTGCCGGCCCTGAAGGAACAGGCCATTTCAGAAGTGAAAACGAACGCAAGCGTCCCGGTGGGCAAGGAACGGATCCTCTTCATCGACGATGAATCCATGCTGGCCGAAATGAGCCGGACCATGCTTGCCAGGCTCGGTTATACCGTGACCGTCCGGACCGACAGTCTGGAGGCGCTGAACACCTTCCGGCAGGCGCCGGAGGCCTTCGATCTGGTGATCACCGACCAGACCATGCCGCATATGACCGGCATCGAGCTGGCCAGGACCATGCTGCAGATCCGCCCGCAGCTGCCCATCATCCTCTGCACCGGCTACAGCAACCTTATCTCCGAAGACAAGGTAAAAGCCACGGGAATAAGAGGATTTGCTCTAAAACCCCTGACCAGGAAAAATATCGCCGAGCTGATCAGACAGGTGCTCGGACGGGAAGAAACGGATGCCTATGCCAAATGACATGCCTGCCCCGGACATGCTTGCCCCGGATCACCTCCGGGACCTGCTCCTGCAGTTCAAATACCAGGCCGCCGTGAGACGCCTGGCGCGAGGGATAACCCACAGCTACAACAACCTCTTCACGGGCCTCGGCGGTCAGCTGGCGATAGCTCGGCAGGATTTCTCCGCCTCGGCCGCTCCAACCTGCAAAAGGGGTGAGCTGATCGACAACCTGCTCCAGCGGGGCATCGAACAGACGGCTCTCCTCTATGACTTCAGCAGGGATACGGATACCGATAGCCACAATCATTCGCCGCTCCTCGTGGCGACCAAGGCCTTGGAACTGCTGAATTCTATTTCCCGGGTGCACAGGTTCGTACTGAAGTCGGAGATAGGACAGGAGAAAATCGTCTGCAACCTGCGCGACCTCGTCCTCAGCCTCTTTTATCTGGGAGAAAATTGTGTCGACGCCACCCCGGAAGGAGGGGATATCGATCTGACCCTCGCCCGGCAGAGAGAGGACGGACAGCCATCTGACAGGATTGTCTTTTCTTTCCACGACCACGGCCCGGGCTTTACCGAGGGGGTCCTGTCCGGCCTCTTTGCTCCGTTTGTCACCACCAGATCGGGCGCCCAGCACGGCCTTGGCCTCTATGCCGCCGAAACCCTCGCCCGAAAGAACCTCGGCCGGCTCGTCATCGGCCGGAGCGGACCGGGTCACACCGAGGTCAGCGCGGTCTTTCCGGCAACCGAAGGGGAAGTGGCCAGCGGCAAGGCGGGAACGAACTCCGGCCGCAGGCAACAGGGCGACGGCCTTGGCAAGCAGTGCATTCTCATCGTCGAGGACGATGAGGCGCTGCGGACGCTTCTCCTGTACCGGCTGCAGCGCCGCGGACACATGGTGTTCTGTGTGGACAGCTGTGCCGAGGCCCTTGAGGAGTACGAACACCTCCACGATATCATCACCATTATTCTGATGGATGTCGGGCTGCGGGATACCAGCGGTTATACCTGCCTGCGGGAAATGCTGAAGATCGAGCCACAGGCCCGAATCATTTTCATGTCCGGTCACGAGGAAGCAGCCCCACCGGAACTTGCCGGCTATGCCTTTCTCGTTAAGCCTTTCACTCTCGATCAACTCGAACAAGCGATAGGATCTCCATGTATAACCCGCGAGCCGTAAAAAATGCCCAAGTTCTGGTGGTCGACGACGAGCCGAGCATCGTCGATTTCATCGATACCACCCTCAGCAAAAACGGCTATGGCGTTGCCGCCCACACCGATCCGCTGGCAGCCCTGAAGGCCGTCAAGGGAAAAGCTTTCGACCTGGCCCTGGTCGACATCAATATGCCGGAAATGACCGGCCTGGAATTTTCCAGGAAGCTGCTGGAGATCTCGCTTGCCACTGAGATCGTCATCATCACCGGCGTACCGGATGAACAGAACCTCGACCCCTGCCTCAAGATGGGGCTCACCCATTTTCTGTTCAAGCCGTTCAACGAGTCGCAGCTGGTCTATACGGTGTACGCCGCCCTCCACTTCAAACGGCTGCGCAATGCCTTCGTCGCCTCCTCGGGGAAAAGGACCGGCAGCAGCTATATCGGCGTTTCCATGTCGACCAGGGACATCCGCGAAGAAATCGCCTCGCTTGCCAATCTCGACATCCCGGTGCTCATCCTCGGCAAATCCGGCACAGGCAAGGAGATCATCGCCAGGGACATTCACCGCAACAGCGACCGCAACGGCAATGTGTTCATGCCGATCAATTGTGCGGTGCTCGGCAGCCTGGCCGAAACGGAACTCTTCGGTCATGCCAGCGGGGCCTTTACCGGGGCGGTCAAAAGCACCAGGGGCTACATCGGCTCGGCCGACGGCGGCACTCTCTTTTTCGATGAAGTGGGAGAGTTGCCGATCGACGTTCAGGCCAAACTTCTTCGGTTTCTCGACGAGGGGGAATACTTTCGGGTAGGTGAGGCAAAACTCCAGAAGGCCAATGTCCGGGTCCTGGCGGCAACCAACCGGAATCTGCAGGAGATGTGCAAAACCGGCAAATTTCGCGAGGATCTCTATTACCGCCTGTCCGCCTCCATCATCGAGACCACGCCGCTCGACGAGCGGAAAGCCGATATCCTGCCGCTGATTTACTATTTTCTCGACATCTTCGGCACTGCCAAGAACATCACCTACGAGATCTCCGCCGACGCCGCCTCGCTGTTGATCGCCATGGAATGGCCCGGCAATGTCCGGCAGCTCAAGCAGACCCTCTACAAGATCTCACAGATGGCGGCCAACCGAAAAATTTCCCTGGCCGATGTCCGGCGGGTGGTGGGCGACCAGGTCGCCCAGGAGACTCTCTGCACCTATAAGGATGCTAAAGAACAGGCCATGGAAGAATTCGACCGGGACTATCTGCTCAAGACCTTGAGCCTCTCCCAGGGCAGCCTGCAACAGGCCCTGAAAATCTCCGGCATGCATAAAAAGAATTTTTACACGAAAATCAAAGAACTTGGCCTGTCGATGAAGGATTTTTCGGCAGTGCCGAACCGTCGCTGACGGGTTCCCTGCCGGTCTCCTTGCCGGTTGTTTTGGTATGCTCTTCGGAAAAGGAGGTAATCCTGCCTCCTTCAGTCGCCGTCCGGGCGACCATTTCCCCTTCACGGTCGCCCCGTTTTTTGTTTCCAATTAATACTTCATTATTTCGATAAGTTGTCCATCGAAATTTTCCCGAACAACCTGGAATAATTCTTGGAATACTTATCCGGATCACGATTTTCCAAGCAGCCGGACCGCAACCCTCAGGAAGAGAATGCTGAATGTATTGCTGATTTATGACGACCGGAATGCCACCCTCACCGTTCGACAGGTGTTGGCAGGAATGAACATCGCACCGGTCTATCTCATTATCGATGAGTTCGATCCTGAATTCCTCACCTCGGAAATGTTCGATCTGCTGGTATTCGAACTCTTCGGCGAGAATAAATCGTGCGTGACAATTTTGAAACAATTGGAGAAATGGGCGACGACCTCCGGCATGGAAGCGCCTCCGGTCATCGTCGTGACGGAGGATGGTCACGTCGAACAAGCCCTGCGAACGGCCAAGGTGAGTTTCTTCTTTATCAAACCGGTCGCCGAACAGGACCTCGCCGCGGCGATCAGGCAAGCCCTGCTGCCGACGCCTTAAAGGACTTAAGGGGGACGGCAGTCCGCAAATGGCTGCCCCGGGATGTCGGATGGCAAATTTACCTCCCGGTGGGCTTGGAGCCGTTTATCCCGATTTTCCTGGAAAAATATGCAGTCAGGCAACCATAGCGTAGTTCTGCCGCGGCCGTTTCGGCCTAGGGCATGGAGGCAGCTTTACCTCCCAGCCTATTTTCTGATGGCGCCGATGACCGAAGAGTCGTTGGGCGTACGGAATGCATGATGAACGATATCTGTGAATCCCACCTGTTCGAGCATCCCGAATATCTCTCCCCGCGAATAGGATCGTCCGTTTTCCGTACCGAGCAGCATATTGAGGGCAAAGAGTGCCGGAAATTCCGGCCCGTCCTTGGTATCGTTCAGGATGAAATCGTGAATGAGGATCAGCCCGCCCGGTTGAAGAACGGCCGCGGTCTTCTTCAGACACTCCCGGCACTCCTCGTCCGAGTTGCTGTGCAGGATATGGGAGAGCCAGGCCACATCATACGGTCCGCCGCCAAGGGGATCGACATTGAAATCGCCGCCGATGAAATCGATCCTGTCGGAGAGACCGAAGCGGGCGATAGTCTCCCAGGCAAAAGGCTCGGTGGTCGGCCGGTCGAGAATCACCGCCGAGAGATTCGGATTGGCCTGACAGAAATGAATGGCATAGGTGCCGGGACCGCCGCCCAGATCGAGGAGCCTGGTGCGACCGGCAAGATTGAACTGCGCCGCCATCTGCGGCGCCAGACCCATGGCCAGGTTGAACATGCCCATCAGAAAACTCTCCCGTTCGATCTCGGCGCCGTAGGAACGCCTGGCCACCTTGTGGCCGGTCATCACCGCCTGATCGAGCTGAGCCCAGCCGTCCAGGATGTGGTGATGGTGGAGGATGATGTGGCCCATGTAGCCGGGTGCCCCGGCCACCAGGGACTGCCCGGAAAAAGGCGTATTCTGGTAGCGGTCGCCCGTCTTGGCGAGGAGTCCCATCGCCGTCAGGGCATCGAGCAGGAGCCCTGTGGCCCGGACCTCGCCGCCGGTTGCCGTAGCGACCTCTGCGGCGCCGCTGGGCCCGTTTTGCAGCACGGTAAAGATCTGCAGCCGCACTGCGGCCTGCAACGCACAGCCCCGCCAGTATCCGCTCGACACACTCAAGAGCGTCCCGATATTCCAGTCCTTGACCATCTCACCCTCCGCTATTGTTATACAGCAGCTATCAGCTTTCAGCATTCAGCTGCTGTAAGCTGATAGCTGACTGCTGAACGCTTACCCTTATTATTGAGATGCCGCCGTCAGCTCGAAATGCAGGGCCTGCGGAAATTCGAAGACCGCACCGTTCTCCTGGGGCGCGAATTCCCTGAGCACTTTCTGGCCCTGCGCATACCTTTCTTTTACCACAACAAAGTCAAAGATCCGCGGTTCGCCGATCCGCTCCCGGATGGTGGCGGTGCAGGGCGTCTCGCCGACAACCTCGCCGTTCAAGGTGACGACCGCGCCGCTCGGCACCGAGGTGATGGCGATGGGATACTTTTTCCGCTCCTCCAGGACGAAATTGAGCTGTGCCGGAATGACATCGGCGGCCGTCTGATGGTAGAGCTGTTCCTTGAAGGCCTGTTTTACCGGTTTGTACTCCTCCTTCAGGGCCTTGAAGGTATAGATATTGTAATCCCCATCCCGCTGCCGGATCGTGGTGTCTAAGGGAGTTTCGCCGATGACGCGGTCGTTTAAGAAAACCACCGCTCCCGCAGGTTCGGAGCTGATATGGACCAAATGAGGTTTAGGGCCGCAGCCGCCGAGAATTGCGAGCACCGCAACAAAAATGGCAACCATACCGAGACTTCTTGTTTTTTCCACAGTCATCCTCCCCTGGCATTCTTTTTGTCGTTTCGTATCAATCGGAACATTTCCCTTGCCTTTCCCCGGAAAGAGCAGCAATGTAGCCGTTGTTATTTTACCCCATTATCGCCGTTTTCCATGGAAAAAGACAACATTTTTGCCGAAAGCAGATGCAATCGCCCAACACTGTCAGTAATCAGGAATTAAAAAGAGTCATCGCCGACTTTCTCGATATGGGACATGTCGAAAACATCATCGCCATGTTCCGTCACGAACCCCGCTATTACGCCTGGACCGCAGACCTCCTGCGGGACGAACGGTTCAGCGTCCGCCTGGGCGTATCCGTGCTGTTCGAGGAATTGCGGGAAAGCCATGCGGATCACGTCGAACGCGCCATCCCCTCGCTGGTGAAACTCCTCGATGCCGAGGAGCCGCTGCTCCGCGGCGAGGCGGTTTCCCTCCTGGGGATAATCGGCAGCGACAAGGCCCTCGAATACGTCAGGCAGCAGCACGACGACCCCAGTCCCCGGGTTCGGGAGGTGGTGGAACTCGTCCTGCAGGAAAAACCGTGAGCGAGAACCCAACAACCGAAGGCGCCAAGATTTACCGTTTCCCCTGGTGGGGGAGCGTGCTGCTGGCCATCGTCTGCTACTGCACCCTCAACTATCTGGTTCCGCAGTTCGAGCCAGCCCACCCGGTGCTGGCAGAATTGGTTAAGGCCGCACCGTTTTTCGCACCCATCGTCGCCATCCCCCTGCTGCTCCTGGCCGCCAAACAGCTGTACGATACCGACAAAAAGGGGGATGAAGATCCGGACCACGGGGACGGGAATAACCGCGGAGAATAGACCATGTTTGATGCCATAGACAGAAAAATTCTGACCATTCTCCAGGCAGACGGTAGGATCACCAATGCCCGGCTGGCCCAGGAGGTCGGTTTGTCGCCGCCGGCGGTGCTCGAACGCGTGCGACGGCTGGAGTCCTCCGGGGCCATCGCCAGATACGTCGCCATCCTCGACCGGCAGCAGGCCGGGTTCAACATCCAGACCATCGTCATGGTCTGCCTGAGCCATCATCAGATATCCTCGCTGCAGGACGTCAAGGAGCGGCTGACCGGCATGGACGAGGTCCTGGAGTGCCATCAACTGACCGGCGAGGTCGATTTCCTCCTCAAGGTGGCGGTCAAGGATATGAATGCCTACACCCATTTCGTCAATTATAAGTTATCGGGAATCCCGGGAATTCAGAACGTCAAGACCTCCTTTATCCTCGAAACCCTGAAAAACGATACCGCCCTGAAACTCATGCCCGAGGGATGAGCAGGCTTGCCGACATTCCTCTATTGCGTGGAATAGGCAGGTGCGAAATTTTCCGTTACCGGGTATATGGGGAGTACAAAAAATTCCGCAGCGCGTACATTGCTGTTCACCACTCTACCAAGCATAGAACATTATGAAAAACCAGGACGAGCTTATCGCCCAGCTCACGAAAATCATCGAGAACGGAGAGCGCGTTCTAGACACCGAGACCGGCGAAGGCCAGCAGAAGAGCCTTGTCCACGAACAGAAATTCCACGACTTCCGGATCTCCGCCCTCTCCTTCCTCAGCCGGGTGTTCGGCCAGGAAAGCACCTACTACCAGAGCTTCAAATCGGAAGTCACCCAGCCGACTGCCAGCCGCACCCGCCGGGGCAACGGCATGCTGACCGCGGCCCGCACCGAGCTGCAGGGCGATTGGCTGGAGACCACCAGCGGCGCCATCAATCGCGACGTGCTGACCGACATGCTGCGGCTGGCCAGGATGCACCAGGACGAGAACCATCCGGTCGCGGCCACGATCATCGCCGGCGCCGTTCTCGAAAAGCATCTGCGCAACCTCTGTCTCGCCAAAGGCATCAAGATTCACAACGACCTGGACAATAAAGCAGTCCCCAAGAGAGGGCTGCAGTTGACCGGCGAGGCCTACAAGAAAAAACTCTACGAGCGTCAGGACAACAAGGAGGTCATAGGCTGGCTGGAGTTGTACGATGCCGCGGCTGCCGGCAAACCCGAAGTGACCTTCGGCCAGGCGAAAACCATGGTCAACGGCGTGCTGAGTTTTATCGCCAAGACCAGATATTGATCGGCTTCACCGAACGTTATGCCCCCACCGCCCGTACAGCTGCGCCCCGATACGCTTCTTCATATCTATTATGTGGAAGGGATAATCCCCGCCCACCAGACCATTGCCGCCGAACATTTTCTCGGCAACTGGGTCGAGGACGATTTCAGCTTCCTGTTTTTTACCCGTCCGGCAGTCCTGGAAGTCGAAGATATTCTTCGGCTTTATCCGGGCACAAAGCTGCTCGACCAGTACGAGATGACCTACGGGCAGTGGCAGGGCGGCAACATCACGCCGCTCCGCATCGGCCGTTTTCTTCTCAATCCCCCGTGGATCAAGGCTTCGCCCGGTAAGGACGAGGTGGCGATCACCGTTGACGCGGGCCTGGTCTTTGGCAACGGCACCCACCCCACCACCCAGGATTGCCTTGCGGCCATCGATATCGCCTGCGCCGGCGGAAAGGTGACCACCATGCTCGACCTGGGCACCGGCACGGGCGTGCTGGCCCTTGCCGCCGCCAGGCTCGGATGTAACAAGATCGTCGCCGTCGACTATAATTATCTCGCGGCAAAAACGGCGCGGGGCAACGTCGCCCTCAACAATCTCGACGACCGCATTCTGGTGGTCAACGGCCGGGCGGAGGAACATACCACCATCGCCACCGATCTCCTGGTGGCCAATATTCATTACGAAGTGATGAAGGAACTGGTGAGGACGGAAGGTTTTCTCCGGCAGAAGTGGTTCATCCTGTCCGGCCTGTTGCGTAGCGAGGCGGGGAAAATTGAGGATACTCTCAAAACCCTTCCCGTCCTGATCCTCAAGCGCTGGAACCAGAACGACATCTGGCATACCATTCTCGGCATTACCACGGTTTGATCGCGCCTGGGGGTGGAAAAAGCCAATAAAAAAGCCGGGAGAGCATCCCGGCCTTTTTTTATATTCAACCTGCCCTTGTTGGTGCGTAGGGTGCGCCGTGCGCACCATCCTGGTGTTCCTTGGTGCGCACGGCGCACCCTACGGAAAACTCCTTACAGCTTTTGCAGGGCTTCGATCCGCGCCTCAAGCGGCGGATGGCTCCTGAAGAGACCCGTCAATCCGCCTGTCTTGCTGCGGATACCGAAGGCCGCCACCTGATCGGGCAGGTGCGAGGGTTCATGATGGGCCTGCAGCCGGCGCAGGGCGCCGACCATCTTGTCCTTGCTGGTAAGAAAGGCCGCTCCTTTGTCGGCGGTAAACTCTCGCTTCCGGGAGAACCACATGACGATGATCGCGGCAAAGAGACCGAGCACCAGTTCCAGCACGATGGTCACCGCCATGTAGCCGAAAAAGCCAAGCCCGCCTTCCTCGTCGTCGCTGCTGATGACACTGCTGATGACGTTTGCGGCCATCCGGGAGAAGAAGATAACGAAGGTGTTCAACACTCCCTGGACGAGCGACAGCGTCACCATATCGCCGCAGGCCACATGGGTGATCTCGTGGCCGAGCACCGCCTCCACTTCATCCTTGTTCATATTCTGCAGGAGGCCGGTCGACACCGCCACCAGCGCGCTGTGCTTCTTCATGCCGGTGGCGAAGGCATTGATATCGGGAGAATCGTAGATCGCCACCTCCGGCATGCCGATCTCCGCCTTTTCGGCCATGCGGCGGACAGTACTGACCAGCCATTGCTCGGTGGGATTGGTCGGGGTCTCGATGACCCGGGCGCCGGTTGATTTCTTGGCAATCCACTTGGACATGGCAAGCGAGATGAACGAGCCGCCCATGCCGAACACGGCCGCCATCACCAGAAGACCCGAAGTGCTGCGGGAATCGACCCCGAGAAAACTCATGACAATACCCAGCAGGACGAGTATTGCCATGTTGGTTGCCAGAAACAGTATTATCCGAAACATCGTTCCTCCATTTTTAAATTTCTCTTTTGGTGCTTTTGCAAGGTCAGGCACCTATCCATTCTACCGGGATAAACGTTAAACATACTTGCCCCCGTCGCAAGTGGATATCGTCCGGCAGGTGTCCGATTTTCCCCGCGAGGCCAAGATATTACGGGATACTCTGGAGGATCTTCTTGACCACGTTGCCGTCCGCCGCGCTGCCGAAATGATTCATAACCGGCCGCATCGCCTGCATGCGATTGCCGTATGCGGAAACGTCGATATTGGCCTCGATCCAGGCCCGGATCTCCTCTTCGGTGGCCGCCTTCGGCAGATACTCCTCCATGATGGTCAAAAAGGGCGAACTGTCGCGGCCCTGGGCGGCCAGAAGTTCCCGCTCCGACTTGATCAGCTTCTTGATGATGGCCACGACCTGCTCATCGGTCAGCACCTTTTCAAACTGCCTGCCGAACTCACCGATGAGGATACGAATCGCGCCGGTCCGGTCGCTGTCCTTGGCCTTCATGGCCACCTTCAAATCCCCCTGGACCTTTTCCTGTAGCGTCATGATACACCCCGTGTATGAGAATTACGTTAAATCGTGTTGCTGCACATACCTTGTAGGCTTGAACCGCCGAACTGTCAACGATACCATCTTCATCCGGAGAAAAACAGTGTTTTCAAAAGGTCAAAACCCGGAGGATAAATACACCAGGAGGAAATCGGCGGGTACCTTTGAAAGGAAATAGCGGGCAGGCGATCGACTGTGCTACAATCGGTTTTGCGCAACATTCCGGCCGCGGTTCTCCGCCGGCCAAAGATCCGAACCACAACCTGAGATTTGCGATGCCTCTATTACCAGCCATAGAAAAGGAAACCCGCCCATCGCCCGACAGCACCGTCATCTGGCTGCACGGTCTCGGGGCGGACGGCAATGATTTCGCACCGATCGTGCCGCAGCTGCGCCTGCCGGAGAAGGCAGCCATCCGGTTCATCTTCCCCCATGCCCCGGCGATGCCGGTGACGGTCAACGGCGGCTATGTCATGCCAGCCTGGTACGACATTCTGGAGATGCAGATCGACCGCCGGGTGGATAGCAAGGGGCTTTTAGCTTCGGCCGCTGCCATTAACGCCTTTATCGACCGGGAACTGGAGCGGGGCATCGACAGCAGGCGGCTGGTCGTCGCCGGGTTCTCCCAGGGCGGCGCGGTCGCTTATCAGGTAGTGCTCGATCACGACAAGCCACTCGGCGGGCTTCTCGCCATGTCCACCTATCTCGCCACCGCCGAAACCCTCGACTACAAAGCGGTCAACAAGGGCATCCCGATCCTGATTCAGCACGGTGAGGACGACCCGGTCGTCCCCGAACAGCTTGGCCGGAAGGCCGCGACCCGCCTGGTCAAGGAGGGCTACCGGGTCGGCTACAAGAGCTACCCCATGGAACACTCCGTCTGCCCGGCCCAGATCGTCGACATCGGCAGATGGCTGCAGACCGTTCTGGGATTATCGGCATAAATCGACACAACGGGATTCTGGCATTATAGTGACAGGCAGACCGTGAGACCCATGACGGTCTGCCTTATCAACTGCAAGAAACGGAGGATGTATTATGGACTGCCTCTCCCTTATAGCCGAACAGAAAATCACCCAGGCCATGCAGGAAAAGGACTTCACTTCGCCAAAATGGAAGAACAAGCCCTTACCCCTCGACGACGACCGCTTCGTCCCGGACGACCTGAAGATGGCCTACAAGATCCTGAAGATGAGCGGCTACCTTCCCCAGGAAATCGAAGAACGCAAGGAAATCAAGAAGCTGGAGGATCTGATCGCCTGCACCGAGGATGAGCACGAACGGCTCAAACAGATGAAAAAGCTCAATGTCCTCCTGATGAAGATGGACGAAAAGCGCGACAGGCCCGTCAATCTCCCCAGCCAGAGCGACTATTACCGCAAAGTGGTGGAACGGGTGACCCTCCGCTCGAAATCCAGGAAATAAAAGGCAAAGAACCGCCGAGACTGCCGGGAGGACAATGAAAACCATCACCCCGAAAACAGACGAAACCCATCTCGCCGAAGCGGTCGCGGTTTTCAGGAGTGCATTGTCCGCCGCCGCGCTGACCGGGGCAGGCATCTCGGTGGGCAGCGGCATTGCCGATTTCCGCAGCCCCGGCGGGGTATGGACGGTCTTTGCGCCGGACGAGTACGCCACCCTCGATGTCTTTCTTCGCCACCCGGCCAAGGCCTGGCAGCTCTACCGCGAGATCGGTAAAAGCCTGATCGGCAAGAAGCCCAACTGCGCCCATGAAGTGCTGGCCGATCTGGAAACGAGCGGTCTCCTGAAAGGGCTGGTCACCCAGAACGTCGACAATCTGCACCAGGCGGCTGGCAGCCGCAATGTCCTGGAGATTCACGGCGATCACCAACACCTGCAGTGTCTCAAGTGCGGGCAGGTGACTCCCGTTGCGGAAGAGCACTACCTGATGTCCGCGGTGCCGTCCTGCGGGCGCTGCAGCTATCCCTACAAACCGAACGTTGTCCTGTTCGGGGAACCGGTGCGACATTTCGACTGTATAGAGGAACTCCTCGCCGGCTGCGATCTGCTCCTGGTCATCGGTACCTCCGCAGGGGTCTATCCGGCCGCGGGACTTCCCGCCCTGGTCAAGGACCGGGGCGGGCTGGTCTACGAGTTCAATCGGGAGCCGGCTCTTGCCGCCGGCGGTTGTGGCCGGCCGCCCCTGGTCGACTTCTTTTTCCGGGGCGATCTGGCCGAGACGCTGCCGATGTTCGGCCGGGCCGTCCTCGGCAGATAAGCTTATTTTTCTAAACATTCTCCAGTTTGCCGCCGAAAAAATTAGGAAAGTGACGAAATTGCTTTTCTTTGCTACACTTTTTCAAAATAGCTTTCAGCGGTCAGCAGCTGACCGCTTCAACCACCCGGCGGGGACCATGCATGCAATTTTGTAAAGACTGCGGCGGAGTGCTCAATCTCTTTGGCAACAACGAGAACGACCTCTGTTCCGCCTGTGTTCAGCAGCAGAAGAGAATGGCCCAGCTGCTGGCTCCTGCCGCCGTGGTGCAGAAGACGGAGACTCCTGCGGGTCTCCTCGCCGAGACGGTTTTATCCCTGGAAAACGGCAAGATCGTCCTTCGCTCGAAAGAAGGATGGGAACTGTGGAGCGCGCAGCCGGGGGTGTCGACCACGCTGCAGACGATGCTGGCGAGAGCCCGGCGCATCTACGAAATCCGGCTGCGACGGCAGAAAAATTAGTGGATAAAAGAGCGCGACCGAGACAACGATGACGGTAACAATCTCCATAGGCTCCGGCAAGGGCGGAACCGGCAAAACCATGACCGTCGTCAATCTCGCCCTGCTCCTGGCAAAAACCGGCCGCAAGGTATGCCTGATCGATCTCGATATCGGCGGAGCCGATGCCCATATCCTGTTCGGGCTCTTCAACCCGAAATGGACCCTGACCGATTTTCTCACCAAAAAGGTCGGCAGCCTGACGGAGGTCGTTCACACCTTCTATTCCCATCATGGTCTGCAATTCATTCCCGGCACCGGCAACACCCTACAGACCGCCAACCTCTCCTATCAGGAAAAGCGGCGACTCCTCCGCGGCCTGGCCGGCATCGAGGCCGATATCCTGTTGATCGATGTCGGCGCCGGCACCAATTATCATGCCCTCGACTTTTTCATGTTCTCCGATCTGCAGATCTGCGTGACCCTGCCCGACCCTGCGGCAATCATGGATCTCTACACCTTCCTGCAGCTGGCCACCATCCGGAAGGTCCTCGGCTCCTTCCTCTCCCAGAGCGAGGTGGCCGCCCTCCTGAAAAACCGCCATTTCAACGCGTTACAAGAAGTCTTCGAACTGGCGGAAAAGACCATGGAGGGGGCGAAGGCCGAGGCCCAGCAGGCGCTCAGGTATTTCCACCCCCTGCTGATTGTCAACCGGGACAGTGCCGGCAGCAGAATCAACCCGTTCAAACTGCGGAAGATGGTGGAAAAATACCTGAACATCGATATCCCCGAGCTGGGGAATATTCCCGAGGACCCGAAGGTCGACGAGGCACTCAAGTCCTACATGCCGGTCTGCGATCTCTTTCCCCACTCTCCCGCCGCCCGGTCGCTGGCGGTCATCGCCGGCAAGATCGACAAGATCGTCACCCTCTTCAACCGCAACAAGATCAGCCACAACACCTCGAAATCGGCCGAAAAAATCTCGGTTTAACCTCCGGACGAGACCACCTCACCCGGTTATCCGACACTCCCGGGTTGTCTGGACGAGAAAAATCCCGACCGGGATGTAGGAGGTAAGAGCCAGGGCGGCGAGATATGGGAAGACCACCTTCGTTTCCGGCGAATAGATGAGCAGATAGGCGACCAGCAGCGGCATCTTGTCGAGCTGCAGGAAGGTGAAAAGCCCGAGGACGAACCGCCGCATCAGGTCGGGATGACGCTCGGAACTCCCTTTCGAGGCCCGGTACAGCAAGGCGCAGGAGACGGTGATGCCGGCAAGGAAGAGACAGGTGCCGAACAGCACTTCGGAGGTCAGCGAGGAAGGATCTGCCGCGCGCCGGACAACATCGGAGGGAAACCAGTAGACCGAGGAGACAAACATGCTGGCCAGGTAGCCGATGATCCCGCCGAGCAGAAACTTGAAGTGGCTGGCGGAGACCGGCTCTTCCTCTGCCGGTTTTCCTTTCGTCAGAAACAGAACGGCCAGCATGCCGAGAAGGATCGCAGCGATCAGGAAATAGGGCCAGGCGGGCACCTTCTCGTACACCGGGAGCACCAGACGATTTGCATCGACCGGCAGCAGAAAAAATATTCCGGCCACCACGGAACAGAGCGCCCCGAAGCCAAGGAGAAAGCCGGTCATTATTCGGGCAAGGCCGGTAAGGTAGCTGAGACCGGCCACAAACGAGGCAAATCCTGCAATAAGAATCCGTACTATCATCGAACCTCCATTCCTTCCCGTCGAAATTTCATGAACACTTATACAAGAGTATTCAAGAGATAACTCTTGTCTCGGCTGGAGGCAACTATTTCCGACAGTTCGGAGATTCCGCCCGTCAACTGAATGGCAGCATCAACCCGAAGAGGGTCAGCATGACGCCGGCGGTCTTCTCGACAAGGTACACGCCCCGGCCGAGCCTCGCCTTGACCCCTTCCCGGCTGAAAACCAGGACCACCCCGCAGTCCCAGAAAAAAACCAGGGACGTCATCCACAAAGCGTACAGACACCGTGTGGCCGGACCGGTCTCGGCCGAGACCATGACGGTAAAGAGCGAGAGGTAGAAGATCGCGTTTTTCGGGTTGAGAATGGCCGCGCCGAAACCGACCAGGAACTGCCGGCCCATATGCGGCGCCTGGAGGAAATTGTGCGATTTGTCGCCCGCCGTAAGCGAACGCATCGGCGAGCGCAGCAGCATCGCCCCGAGAAAGACCAGGTAGGCCGCGCCAAGATAGCGGAGAACCGTCATCATCCCGGAAAGTTCCCGCATCGCCTCAAGACCGAAGATGGCGACAAGCAGGTAGCAGGCGTTCGCGGCGGCAATACCGCCGCAGATCGCCAGGCAATAGCGGACGCGCAACCGTAGCGAGGCCTGGGTTATCAGGAAAAAATCGGGCCCCGGACTGACCAAGGCAAGGAAGTGGGCAGTGGCAATGAGGACAAATTCCATATCATTCTCCTTTGTTTTTAATGAAAAGGCCCCATTATCGGGGTGAGGAGAACGATACCGCCGCAGGCGAAGTATTTATTGGATAAAATTGACGCGGTACTCTTGAGGAGTGACGGTGGTCATCGCCTTGAAATGGCGGTGCAGATGGCTCTGGTCGAAAAATCCGCATTCGAGCGCGGTCTCGGCGATGTCCATGCCCTGCTGCAGGAGCCGCCTCGCCAGCTCGATCCGGCAGTTCAGGCGATAGGCGTGGGGGGTGATGCCGGTGGCGGCCTTGAACCGGCGCAAGAGGGTGTAGGGATTGGCGCCCATCGATCGAGCCAGCCCCTCCAGGGTCAGCTCCTCCCGAAGATTGCTGCTCAAGGCCTCCTTCAACCGGTCGATATTTTCCAATGCCAGGCGCTTACCAGGCTGCGGCCCGCAACCCTTTTTGAAGACCCGCCCGACCAGCTCGATCAGCAGCTGCTCCTTTTCGAGCAGGTCGACCTCGGGATCCATCAGCGCCCCCATGACCCTGCCGTACAGGCGGTAGAGTCCGGGGTGATCAAGAACGGCTACCGTCACTGGCACAAAGGATTCGACCCGCCATAACGATTGCTGCACCGTCCGGCACCATTCGACATCGAGATAGAGCATGGAGTAGCTCCGGGCGAAAGATTTTTCGCCCTTGCGCACCGCATTGCAGAAATGCAGAGTCTCGGGATTGATCAGGGTAAGCGAGCCGGCCGACAGCAGGATGGTACGCTCCCCCACCTGATAGGAAGCCTCGCCGCAATCGATTGCCCCGATGCTGAAGGTCCGGTGCAGATGGGGTTTGAAACTCCGCGTGCTGTCGGTCGAGCAGCGGCACTCGGCAAAGGGCAGCCGGCGGTCTTTGAAGAAACGCTCGTCGTTCATGAGATCACTCGAAAATGGGTGAAAAATTTATCCACATTAGTGACAGGTTTGCACCGGCAACGCCAGAAAAAGCATATCACACCCAAACCCTTGCCGCCACATTGTGGCATGCTTATCATTGTTAGAAATATTGCGCCGATAGCCACCCATGAATATGCCGCTCACTACCCTGCCTCTTGAGGCACTCCGTTTCGACAATCGTTTCGTTCGCGAACTGCCGGGCGACCCGCAGACCGAAAACAACCGACGCCAGGTAAAAAACGCCTGCTACTCGAAAGTCATGCCGACGAAAGTCGCCACCCCGCAACTGGTCGCCTACAGCCGGGAGGTGGCCGAACGCCTCAACCTTTCCGAAGAAACCTGCCAATCCCCGCTTTTTACCGAAATCTTTGTCGGCAATAAAGTGCTTTTGGCCATGGTACCCTTTGCCATGTGTTACGGCGGCCACCAGTTCGGCAACTGGGCCGGGCAACTGGGCGACGGCCGGGCGATCAATCTCGGCGAAATCATCAACACCCAGGGCGAGCGCTGGATCCTCCAGCTGAAAGGTGCGGGACCCACTCCCTACTCCCGCAGGGCCGACGGCCTGGCGGTCCTTCGCTCGTCCATCCGCGAATTTCTCTGCAGCGAGGCGATGTTTCATCTGGGCGTGCCCACCACGCGGGCGCTCTGCGTCATCGCCACCGGCGAGTCGGTGCTGCGGGACATGTTCTATGACGGCCACCCCAAAGACGAACCGGGGGCTGTGGTCTGCCGGGTCGCTCCGTCATTCTTACGCTTCGGCAATTTCGAGATCCTCGCCGCACGTGGAGAAACCGCGCTCCTGCAGCAGCTGGTCGACTACACCATCCGCAC
>MGTI01000033.1:43359-44974 GCA_001799365.1 Desulfobacterales bacterium GWB2_56_26
CGGGAGGAACCCTTCAAGGAGGCCCTCACCTTCTACAATGAGCTGTTTCAGCAGGGCTGGAACACTATGATGGCCGAAAAGCTGGGGCTCCTGGCATATAATGCTGCCACCGATGACCTGCTTATCGGTGAACTGCTTGAACTGCTGCAGCTGGTGGAAACTGACATGACCATCTTTTTTCGGAACTTGGCGGAGATTACAAGGGAAATCACGGAGGACGACAATGGACAGTTGCCTGTTCAGCTTTTGGCCGCCTATTATCAACCGCAGCAGCTGACCGACGATTACCGGCAAAAGATGACGGGGTGGCTGCGCGCCTACTGCCGCCGACTGCAGCAGGACAGCCAGGCCGACGAGGCGCGGCGGGTAACTATGAACAGCGTCAATCCCAAGTATGTCTTGCGCAATTATCTGGCGCAGATGGCGATCGACCAGGCGGAGGCCGGGGATTTTTCCCTGGTGAACGAGTTGCTGGATCTCATCCGCCACCCCTACGACGAACAGCCGGAGAGGGAAAGATTCGCCGCGCGGCGTCCGGAATGGGCGCGGCATCGGGCAGGCTGCTCGATGCTCTCCTGCAGTTCGTAAATCCTCCCCAAATAAAGGGTTTGCCTCCATACGATAATTGGAGGCAAACCCTCTTCTTTCACCCCTTGCGGGTAGTTAATTCCAGACGACCTGACTTTCCTGGAATTCCGGTCTTGCCGGTGGACTGAGCCTGCTGAGCGTGTCGTCCTGGCCTTTCTCTCTTTTTTGCTGTCGGTTCAGGGCGCAGACAAACTGCGTACCGTCCTTCACCTTCACCAGGATAAATGCCTCGTATGTGCCTCGCATACCGTACTCCTTCATGTCTGGAATTCTTTTTACCCTGCCGGAACCATCCCTGTGCGGCAACCCGTCAAGGCAGAACCGTTATCGGTACCAAATCACGCGAACATCGGAGTAACGCCCCTTCATACTACTCAGCCTAGAACTTGCTTCCTAATTCACATTATATAAGCATTATATAAAATGGAACAGAAAATAAAAGCTGTAAGCGATCAGCTGAAAGCTAGATTGAGAATGAGGACTGTAGGGGCGAAAGATTTTTCGCCCCTACAACAGAAGCGCCACCGAAAGCGACGCAAAGGACAGCACAGTCGACATCACAATCGACGCCGAGGCCAGATCGGTATCGCTGTTCATCTGGGAAGAGAGCACATAGATGGCCGTCGAGGCGGGCAGAGTGAGAAAGATCATCCCGACCTTGAACGGCAGACCGGTGACCTGGAAAAGGGAATAAAACAGCAGGCCAAAGAGCGGCAGGACCACCAGTTTTAAGCCGGCCGCAAGAATGGATGGGGCAAAGTTGCCTTTCACCCCGGCAAAAGTGAGCGATCCGCCGATGGAGAGCAGCGCGAGCGGCAGGGCCACCATGGAAATGAGGCTTAAGGAATTATTTATAAAAGCCGGAAAGGATCCGAACATTTTCGAATAGGCGATGCCGGCCAGACAGCCAAGGATGAGCGGGTTGGCCACAAGGGCCCGGCCTACTATCCTAAGTCGCTTGCCTGTGCCGACCTCCCGGCCGGAAAACCAGATAAGGGTGGAAACGGCGAAGAGATTGATAAGGGGA
>MGTI01000033.1:45010-47857 GCA_001799365.1 Desulfobacterales bacterium GWB2_56_26
CCTTCGCTGCCCAGGCTGTTGAGGATGACGGCCACGCCGATATAGGTGTTGAACCGGTAACAGCTCTGGGCAAAGGACCCGGCCTGATAATCGGAGATACGAAACAGCTTGATGAAAAGGATGCTGCAGACGAACATGGCCAAGAGCGCGCAGAGCGAGGCGAGGCAGAAATTCCAGTCGATGCCCTGGTCGAGCGAGGCCCCGCCGATCTTCCAGAACAGCATGATCGGGAAGAAGAAATAGTAGATGAGCCGATCGGCAGTCTGCAGGAAAATCGCATCGGTCAGTCCCCGCCTTTTTAAGAAAGAGCCGAGGACAAGCAGGGTGAAAATGGGAAAAAGAGAATTGAGGACGATCACGGCATGCTCCGCAGGAAAAGGGTATCGATATTCATCTCCCCATTACACCTTTTTCGCAATTTTCACAACAGGTTGCAAAAACAAAACCCTTGCTTTTAAACCGGTAATCTTACTATGATTAAGGCATGCGGCAAGGAGACTGATGAACCCTGAACAACCGGACAATCATGTTGGATGAAATGAACAGGCGAATGCAGAATCTGGAGGAAAAATTTGCCTACCAGGAAAGGACCATCGATGCCCTGAACGATGTCATCATCGATCAGCAGGCCCAGCTCGATACACTCAAGGAACAACTCCGCGAACTTCGGGAACTTACGACTGCCGTGCGGCAACCTCCGTATCCATCCTCCGGCGGCGACGATCCGCCGCCTCCCCACTATTGAAAGATCAACTTAAAACCAGGAGCGACGTCTTGGCGCAGAAGACCTTAATCCACAAAGGCTATCACGGCACCATCGAAGTAGACACGAGAGATTATTCTTTGTATGGCCGGATTCTTTTCATCGACGAACAGATCCCCTACAGCGCGCAGAGCTTCACCGAGCTTGAGGAACGGTTCCGAAAAGCCGTCGAACAACACATCGCAGGCTGCCGCGAAAGAGGCGAGGAACCGCCTTTCTCCGAGTAGCAGGGGGATAAAGAAAAGATGAACATCTTTTATGTCGACGGGCAATTCGTCGAAGAAAGCGAGGCCCGGTTGCCGGTTACCGATCTGGCGGTGCTCAGGGGCTACGGAATATTCGATTTTCTCCGAACTTACAACGGTGTGCCCTTTCATTTGCACGACCATCTCCTCCGCCTGGAGCGGTCGGCGCGGCTGATCGGTCTGCCGTTGCCGCATTCGGCGAGCGCCATGGCCGAAATCGTTCGGGAGACATTGGCCAGGAACAGCCATCCGGAAAGCAATATCCGCATTGTCGTGACCGGCGGCGCAAGTCTCGACGGGATCAGCCCGGGCAACTCGCAGCGACTGCTGGTGATGATCAGTCCGGTAAAACCGATGCCGGACGACTGGTATACGAAAGGCGCTACAGTCATCACCTGCCACGTCGAACGCTTTATGCCGGGGGCCAAAAGCATCAACTACATTCCGGCCATCCTCTGCCAGAACGAGGCCCACAGCCGCGGGGCGGTCGAGGCGGTCTATGTGGATCGGGACGGTTATCTGCTGGAAGGGACGACCTCGAACCTCTTTGTCGTACGCGGCGACACCCTCATCACACCGCCCTGCGACCGGGTGCTGGCCGGCATCACCAGACAGGTTGTCCTGGAACTGGCCAAAAAGGAATTCGCGGTCCTCGAACGCAGGGTGCACAAGGATGAACTCCGCCTCCTTGACGAGGCCTTCCTTGCCTCGTCGGTGAAGGAAGTCGCGCCGGTAATCACCGTCGATGCCGTGCGCATCGGCAATGGCCGGCCGGGCGGTAAGACCAGGCGGATCATGGAATTGTTCCGGGAATACACGGCGGCCTATAAAGGTTGAGGCTGAAAGAGGCTGCCTGTATTGACCTTCCGGGCGGACCGTAGGGGCGAAAAATCTTTCGCCCTTCAGAGGTGGGCGAAAGATTTTTCGCCCCTACACCATCCGATGATATTTCAGAGGCACTTCGCTTTCAGAGCGCCTGCAGGCGGGCGTAGGCGGCGAGCAGGATGGTTTCGCCATGGTCGGCGAAGCGCACCTTCAGCCGGCCCTGCTTTTGGTCCATAATTGCGGTGATCGTGCCGGCCCCGAAGGCCGGATGAAAAACCCGCAGCCCTTCCCTCATCTCGTTCGGCTGCAGCATCTTCGGTGGGCTCTGAACGGGCGGTGAAGCGGCCGGGCTCGCTTGCCCGGCCGAGAGCTTTACACTTTTCCCCATTCGCTTGAGATACTCAGTGGCAATGGCCAGCTCTTCTCCTTCGATGGCCCGACCGTCGTCCGCTTCGCCTCCCGAAAGCCGCCGGCCAAGACGTGACGACAGACCGGCATTGGCCTCATAGAGGAAACGACTGGCGACAAAAGACGGTGCTGGCGACCGGGTGCTGCCGACTGCAAGACAGCGTTTCAGCCCGGCATCCGCCGGATGGATGAAGACCACCTGCTCAATGCCTCTGGTCATCGCCACATAAAACAGCCGTCGTTCGTCCTCCAACTCCGCCATCTCTCCCGGCTGCTCCCGATGAAAGGGAAAGGAACCCTCCTCCAGCCCCGGCAGGATAACCAGCGGCCACTCCAAGCCTTTTGCCCGATGGACCGAGGTGATCAACAGGGTGTTGCCGCTCTGGGCCTTGCCGGTGGTGCGAAGTTCCGCGATCTTGGCCAGCAGCTCCCGGCCCGACAACTGCTGTCCGGCGGCAAAGTCGATGAAGGCCTGGCAGGTCTTTACCCGGTTCTCCGCCGTCGCCGTTCTGGCCGAAAAACTGTCGTAGAAATCGTAGAGCTGCAGCTTGTCGACGATCTTTTTCAAGAGGCCCGCGGCACCGCCGCCCCCTGACAGCTTGGCGA
>MGTI01000033.1:47865-48150 GCA_001799365.1 Desulfobacterales bacterium GWB2_56_26
CAGGTTTCCGCAGTTTCGATCATTCTCTTGCGGATAAAAGGCGGCAGTTCGTAGCCGCCCCAGGCGGACAGCAGCGTTGGAGCTGCAGCGGGGTCTTCGGCAATGGCTGCGGCCAGGAGCTCCAGCTCTTCCCGTTTCAGGCCCACGTGGGGCTGGGAGAGCATGGCGGCAAGCGTCGCCTTGCGGGCGGGTAGTTCCTCGTCCGCGAGCGTCCCGAGGACGAGCTGCAAATAGCCGGTCAAAGCCAGCACTTCCGGGCAATCGAAGACTTGGTTGTTGCCTTCC
>MGTI01000033.1:48219-48621 GCA_001799365.1 Desulfobacterales bacterium GWB2_56_26
AGCACCGCCGCCTCGCCAAACGTCCGGCCCTTTTCCTGCCAGTCGGCGAGCACCCCGAGCACCGGATGCTTTGCCTTCGCTTTCTCCTTAAAACCTAACTGCAGTTTGTCCGGCTCCGGCAGGCAGCAGATTTCTGTCCTCGCAGTCGACGGATGGGAGAGGCAGAATTTCCGGTCGCGCTTCTGGTTGTTGGCGATGAGGTGGTTGGCGGCAAGCGAAAGCTCGTGGCCGTAGCGAAAGGTATAGGATAACAGGTAATCGGCGGGATGGGGAAAGTCCTGCGCAAACCGGGTAGTGATGAATTCCGGCTGCGCCCCCCGCCATTCGTAGATACACTGGTCGACATCGCCCACTACCATCACCCTGGCCCGTTTTCCCGCCAGGATCTGCAGCAGCTGCTGC
>MGTI01000034.1:0-7960 GCA_001799365.1 Desulfobacterales bacterium GWB2_56_26
TGCCGCTGGCAAAAAGTCCTACGGCGATAAACTGCGAGGAGCCGGCGAAGACGATCAGCGACATCAAAAGAGTATTGGCGTCGGAGAGCCCGCTCTTGCCGGCCAGCACGCCGTAGGCAAAGCCTATCGGCACATAGCCGAGGACGATGGGCATGGCTCGTCTGACGCCGGTGCCGAACGCGGCCACCGCCTTCCTTCTTCTCTCATCCATGAAAACAGAAACCTTTTTACATGCGCTTATATAACGCCAGGCACCGCTCCCGGGTCATCTTCTTCTGCCAGTCGGGGCCGAGACAGTTTTCCCACAGCGGTACGAGGTTGAGGGCGGTGGTAACCATGAGATCGAGCGCCTTGTCGTCCAGCCCGACAGTCAGCTGACGCGGCAGGGAGATCTTGTGCTTTTCCATCATCCTTCGGAACTCCTCGACCCCCGCCGGATAGATCTCTTCGAGGTAATCGAAGGCGATGCAGCAGCCGATTCCGTGGTGGATACCAAGCACATAGGAAAGCCCGTAGGAGAGAGCGTGGCAGGCGCCGACTTGGGAGTAGGCGATGGACATCCCGCCGAAATAGGAGGCCATCATCAACTTATCGTCCTTGTCCGGGTGGTCTTCAAGAAAGACCTGGCGGCAGAGCTCGAGGGACTTCTCGCCATAGGCCTTGCTGAACTCGTTGATAAAGGTGCCCTGCAGCGATTCGATGTCGTGGATATAGCAGTCCATCCCGGTATAGAACCATTGATCGGTCGGCACCCCGGCGAGCAGTTCGGGGTCGAGTACGATCTGATGGAACAGCGTATAATCGGAGTTGATGCCGAGCTTTTTCACCGGTCCGGTAAGGATGGCGGTGCGGGAGATTTCCGCCCCGGTTCCGGCGAGCGTCGGCACGGCGACATGATAGACCGAAGGATTCTTGATCAGATCCCAGCCCTGGTAATCGGCCGACGAGCCGGGATTGTTCAGCATAAGGGAAATCGCCTTGGCGATATCCAGGGTGCTGCCCCCGCCGATGCCGACGATCCCGTCCGGCTTCACCGGGCTGTAGGCGCGGATCTGCGCGACAAGCTTGTCAATATAGCTGGTCTTCGGCTCGTCATCGACATTGACCGGCAGGAGCAGATCCCGGCCCTGCATGGGCAGTCTTTTTTCCAGAGGTTTGCCGGTGAATACATCGTCCAGGACGAAGACAAAATACGAGTCGGGAGTGAGCCGTTTGGAGGCAATGACATCGCCAAGCTGATTGAAGGAGCCCCGGCCGAACATGATTTGAGGTACTATGGCGAAATTTCGATACATAAGTAGGTCTGCCCAAAGAATAAAAAAGAAAAAAGAAAACGCAGCCGCCAGAGCGGCCGCGTACCAATGTCTCGCCTTCCCGTAACAAATATCCGCCCAAAACTCAAGGGGATTTCCTTGCTTTTGCTTGTTTGGCGCTTTGGTTGACGGGTGGCCATTTTTGCACTGAATATATTTGCGATTGCCGGTAAAATGGTCGCGGATGTGGATTTGGATATCTCAACGAAAGCTTTACCGGAAAGACGAATGATATGTCAGTAATCAGCGACGACAGCGTTTTTACCTCGCTGCAGCAACACGGCCCGATGGCGGTCGAAGAAAGTATCAATCTGGCTAGCCCTTTTTCCAGGCAGACCAAACAGTGGGTGAGAAACCTCTGCCGGAATAAAACCAACGTAACCAAATACCGGGCCCTGCGCGGACAGATTTTCGAGTTCCTGGGCATCGCCAGCTTTGCCGAAATCCCCGGCCTGCTGAAAAAACACGATAGCCAGAAAGAACTCAGCCAGCGCGCCTGCACCCTGCTCGGCAAGATGTTCGGCTTCGACGGCACTGCGCGGGAAATCGAATCGAGAGTCGCCGAATACGCCCGCACCTCCGATGCGGTGATCACCACCCTGAACGGCAAGATCCTCGCACCCTACGCCTCGTCCATCGCCACCACCAACGAGATCGAAGTGACCAACGATCCGGTGACCCTTCTGCTCATCATGTTCGATGACCGGTATCATAAAAAGGCCCGGTTCGAGGCACGCCGCAAGCTGATGCTGATGAATCTGGCCGGCAGCATTGATCAGCGGGAAAGGGAGACAAAGACCGAGGAGAAGTTCCTCGATTTCCTCCATTTCCTCAACGATTACGTATGGAGTAAAAGCCTGAAGATCGGCGAACACGACCTCATCTATCTCTTTTCCCGACACGCCGAAGAAGATTATCGCTGCACGGAGGTGAAAGTGCTCACCGCCGCCGAGGCGAAGTCGATACAACCCGACAAGAACTGCAAACTTACCCTGCTGAAACGGCGCCGCTTCACCGCCGGCAAACGGGATATCCCGATCTACGTCTCGATCCGTAAAAAACCGCCGGAGGCAAAGGTCCTGAAACTTCTACGTAAAAACGAAAAAAATCCGGCAGTTGCGGTGGATGACGAATTGGGGCTGATGGCAGTGCTCGATTCTGTCGCCGACATCAAGACCTTCCAACTCCACCTGACCCGGAGTGCCTCGCAGGCCAACAGCTTCATGGTGCTCGAAGACATCTCCGACACCTTAACCGGTAACTCTCCTTACAAGACGACCAACACCGGCTCCAGTTCACAGACGGAGATGCTGAAATTCTTCGCCCGACTGGGCGGCATGCGGGTCGAGTTTATCATCCATACCAACCGGACCTGGCTCAACTATATGCTACAGAAGGATGTCGCCCACGACGAATACGAGGTAAAAAGAATCTTCGATTCGGGCGTAATGGAACTGCTCTTCCCCAAAGACATCTTTCAGCTGGATCACGAGTCGATCCGCGACGACATGATCCGCCGGTTCAGGCGGCGGATCGAGGAATAGTCGGCAACTGCTGGGAGAAGTCTTCGGACGTCAGCCTAAGCAGTTTCGGCGAGATAGGCCCGATAAGCATCTTCCAGTCCTTCACGAAAAGTCAGATGCGGCTGCCAGCCCAGGCTGTTGATCCGGCCGGTGTCGAGGAGCTTGCGCGGCGTGCCGTCCGGCCGGGCGCTGTTGAAGATCGTTTCGCCGTCAAAACCGACCAGTTCGGCAACAATCTCCGCCGTCTCGCGGATGGTGATATCCTCACCTGTCCCCACGTTGAGAAAGGAGGGGTTGGGCGCCGTGAAATTTGACTGATCAAGCCCCATCACGTGGATACAGGCGGCCGCCATGTCATCGACATAAAGAAACTCCCGCCGGGGTAAGCCGGTTCCCCACAAGATCACCTGCGGATTCTGTTTTTTCTCAAGCCTTCCTTCCTCTACGCACCAGCCGATGGACCGGCAGATGTCGGCTGGAATGGCGCCGTAGCGGGCCTCGTCCGCCTTGATCGCTTGTGCATCCCCTGCCATGGCAAGTTTGGCCAGATGATATTTACGGATCATGGCCGGAATCACATGGCTGTTTTCCAGATGATAATTGTCGCCCGGACCGAACAGATTGGTCGGCATCACCGCCCGAAACCTCGTGTCGTACTGACGGTTATAGGCTTCGCACATCTTGATCCCGGCGATTTTGGCGATCGCATAGGACTCGTTGGTCGACTCGAGGATGCCGGTCAGAAGATGCGCTTCATTCATCGGCTGCGGGGCAAACTTCGGATAAATGCACGAACTGCCGAGAAACAGCAGATCCTGTACACCCGCCCGCCAGGCCTGGTGGATGATGTTGGCCTCGATCATCGTATTGATATAGATGAAATCGGCCGGAAAGGCGTTATTGGCATGTATCCCCCCGACCTTAGCGGCCGCCAGCACCACTCGGTCCACCTTTTCCGTGGCGAAGAATTGCCGCACCGCCGCCTGATCGGTCAGATCCAGTTCGGCATGGGTCCGAGTGATGATATTCTCGAACCCCATTTGTCGCAACTGCCGGACAACCGCGGCTCCGACCATGCCCCGATGCCCGGCGACGAAGATGCGTTCGTTGGGCGTGAGGTGTGAGGATTGACTATTCATGATGATTGAGCACCGGAAATCCTTGATTCTTGCACATCTCGTCGCGGCGGGCGACTTCCAGATCGGCACGCATCATTTCGGCCACCAGTTCGGCGAAAGTGGTTTTCGGTACCCAGCCGAGTTTTTCTTTTGCCTTGGTCGGATCGCCCAGCAGGGATTCGACCTCTGTTGGTCGGAAATAGCGGGGATCGACCCGGACGATGGTGTCGCCTGGCTTCATCCCGAGACTGCCGGCGGCAGGGACCTTGTCGACGACACCCACCTCATCGATCCCTTTCCCTTCCCAACGCATGCTCACACCCAGTTCGGCGGCGGCGGCATTGACAAAATCCCTGACCGAATGCTGCTCACCGGTAGCGATAACGAAGTCATCAGGCTGGTCCTGCTGCAGCATCAGCCACTGCATCTGCACATAATCGCGGGCATGACCCCAGTCGCGCTTGGCATCGAGATTGCCAAGGTAGATGCAGTCCTGCAGGCCGAGATAGATTCTCGCCAGCGCCCGGGTGATCTTTCTCGTGACGAAGGTTTCGCCCCTGAGCGGCGACTCATGATTGAAGAGAATGCCGTTGCAGGCGTAGATATTATATGCTTCCCGGTAGTTGACCACGATCCAGTAGGCGTACATCTTGGCTACCGCGTAGGGCGAACGAGGATAAAACGGGGTTTTCTCGGTCTGCGGAACCTCCTGAACCTTGCCGTACAGTTCCGAGGTAGAGGCCTGGTAAAAACGGGTTTTCTCGGTCAAGCCGAGAATGCGTATCGCTTCGAGCACCCGCAACGTCCCCAGCGCGTCGGAATTGGCGGTGTATTCCGGTTCCTCGAAGGATACGGCAACATGGGACTGGGCGGCGAGATTATAGATCTCGTCCGGCCGAACCTTGCCGATGATGTGGATAAGGCTTGACGAATCGGTCAAATCGCCGTGATGCAGAATAAACCGACGATTGCCGACATGAGGATCCTGATAAAGATGATCGATCCGGTCGGTGTTGAACAACGAAGCCCGCCGCTTGATGCCATGCACCTCGTAACCTTTGTCCAGCAGAAACTCTGCCAGATACGCACCGTCCTGCCCGGTAATTCCTGTGATTAAAGCTTTTTTCATTTGTAGGTTCCCTTCCTCAGTTGATCATCTCGTGCGACTTCATCTTGATCGAACGGCCGCGGCCGATCCCGTAGTAGGCCAGGCCCATCGCCTCGACCCGGGCCGGATCGTATAGATTGCGGCCGTCAAAAACCACCCTGTCCTTCAATTCCGCCAGCAGGCTCTTGAAGTCCGGGACGCGGAAACTCTTCCACTCGGTTACGATGGCAAGAGCCGACGCGCCGTGCAGGGCAGCCTCTTTGGTGCCCATCAACATAAAGTCATCGCGGTTGCCGTAGAGTCGCTGCGCCTCCTCCATGGCCTCCGGATCATAGGCCTGGACCTTGGCCCCCGCCTTCCACAGCGCCTCGATCAGGACGCGGCTCGAGGCCTCCCGCATATCGTCGGTATTGGGCTTGAAGGAAAGACCCCAGACGGCAAAGGTCTTGCCGGCGATACCGTCGGGGTAGAAGGAACGGATATGCTCGAACAGCTTTTCCTTCTGCCGATAGTTGACCCGCTCCACCGCCTGCAGGATCTGCGCCTCATAACCAAATTCCCGGGCCGAACGTTCCAGCGCCTGAACATCCTTCGGGAAACAGGAGCCTCCATAACCGCAGCCGGGATAGATGAACTGGTAACCGATCCGCGAATCCGAACCTATTCCCCGCCGCACCTGCTCGATATCAACCCCCATCCGCTCGGCCAGGTTGGACATTTCGTTCATGAAGGAGATTTTGGTGGCAAGCAGACAGTTGGCCGCATATTTGGTAAACTCGGCGCTACGCACATCCATGATCATGATCTTATCGTGATTGCGGCTGAAAGGCTCGTAGAGTTCCCGCATCTTCTCTTTGACCTCCTCCGAATCGGTGCCGATGATGATCCGTTCCGGCCGCTGACAGTCGTCGAGGGCCGAGCCCTCCTTCAGGAATTCGGGATTGGAGGCGACATGGAGAGGCACATCGAGATTTCTTTCCCGCAGAATGGCGGTCATGTGGGCGCGAACCTTGTCCGCGGTGCCCACCGGCACAGTCGATTTGTCGATAACGACCTTGCCCTCGGTCATGTGCCGGGCGATCATCCCGGCCACTGCCAAAACATACCGCAGATCGGCGCTGCCGTCTTCATCCGGCGGGGTGCCCACGGCGATAAACTGCAGTTCGGCATGATCGACGCCTTTTTTCGCATCGGTGGTGAAATGGAGGCGCTTCTTCTCGTAATTTGTCAACACCAGTTCAGTCAAACCTGGCTCAAAGATCGGGATAATGCCGTTCTTTAAATTTTCGATCTTTTTTTCATCGACATCCACACAACATACGCTATGTCCCACATCAGCCAGCACAGCCGCCTGCACCAAACCGACATAGCCGACCCCAAACACCGTTACATTCATGTGACCCTCAATAAACAAAATTAACAATTCATACGGTTCTACTCAAAGTAGCGCCGCATAATAGTCACAAGCACAAAAGTAATCAACCCTGACTGCCTTAGAGTAACAAAAAACAAGGGCAACCAAAGAAAAATTATATGTGCATTTGCAATTTTTAGTGTTTATAGATGTCAGCGGCGCATGCCAAGCGTTGTCAAAATCAGATCGAGCTCAGCAGCAGGCCGGGCTGACCTGCGCAATTTTTTTCGGGTTTTCCCTATGTCTGTCAATCTTAAAATCCTCTTTGCTCTCACCCTTATTCACTTTACCGGCGATTTTTACACCGCCTTTATCAGTCCCCTTTTTCCGGTCTTTGTCGATAAACTGGGTCTCAGCTTAACTCAGGTCGGAATCATTGCCGGGACCATGCGACTGCTGGCCTTCATCATCCAGCCGACCGTCGGCTATCTTGCCGACCGTCACCAGACCCGCTCCTTCATCTTCATGGGGCTGGCGTTGACCATCATTTTCATACCGCTTTCGGGAGTCGCCCCCAATTTTTGGGTGCTGCTGCTCTGCGTGGCTCTCGGTTCCATCGGTTCATCGATGTTTCATCCTTCCGTGACCGGCATGGTGCCTTTATACGCCGGCTCCAAGGCCGGCTTCTCCATGTCGGTGTTCAACACTGGCGGAACTCTGGCCTTCGGTCTCGGTCCTCTTTTCATTACCTGGTATGTCGCCTATTTCGGACTCCCAGCAATGCCCGTCACCATGATCGCCGGGCTATTGGTCCTGCTCTTTCTGTGGAGGGTCCTGCCTCGGCCGCAAAGCGAGGGCCTGAAACGAAACGGTTTTCTGGGAGCCCTTAAAGAAAGCCTTGGCAGCGCCTGGAAACCGATTTCACTCATCTGGCTGGTCATGTTCATGCGGGCTCTGGTGGGCCAGTCTTTCCTAACTTTTATGCCAGTGCTCTATGTCCAGGAGGGTTTCAGCGTGGTGTCCGCCGGGGCAATCTATTCGCTCTTCACCGTCTCCGGCACCGTCAGCGGCCTGCTGTCCGGTCATATCTCCGACCGCATTGGCTTCAAGCCGGTCTTTCTTTTTACTTATCTCTTTATGGCCCCTGCCCTCTGGCTGCTGCTGCAGCTCGGCGGCAACTGGATCTATCTAGGTTCCGCACTCGCCGGCAGTTTCGTTCTTGCCCCTTTACCCCTTGGCGTCACCATGGCCCAGACCCTGGCGCCGAGGGGCAGGTCCATGGTGGCAAGCCTGATGATGGGCTTCGCCTATGGCCTCGGCGGCGCCATTACCCCGATTATTGGGAAATTAGCGGACACCTTCACCATCCGTCCGGTATTGACCGCTGTCGCCATTCTACCTTTGCTTGCTTTGCCGATAATCGCCCTTTTCCCGCGGATACGCAGCAACGGCTGATTTCCACCGAATCCATAAGATTCTCCCAATTTTTGCGGGCTCTCTTTACATGCGAAGCAATCGGTACTAAAATAAACAAGTAGTCAACT
>MGTI01000035.1 GCA_001799365.1 Desulfobacterales bacterium GWB2_56_26
CACCATCGTCCGGGAGGTTCCGGCGGCGAGCGATATTCTGCCGAGTCCGGTGCTCGGCACCATGGGCGGCGGCAGGATCCCGGTCGATCCGGTCGATCCCGGGGGGATGCAGGCCGCGGTGAAAATTTTTCAGATCGAGATGCGGCTAACGGCGCGCCACGACCCGATCAGGGTCGGCGAACGGGCCTACGTCCGGATCGACCACGGCTGGGAGACGCTTGCTCAGCAGGGGTATCGTCGGATGAGACAACTCTTCCTCGGTCGGTTCAATAATGCCTAGATTCTTCAGGAAAGATGGCCCTCTGCTGCGGCCGGCAAATGCGGGCGACCGATATCCGGAACGGTCGCAGGTAACCTGCGGCGTGCTGGCCGGAATGGTCCATGCCCAACTCGGTCTGGTGCAGGCCATGGATCTTGGCCGCTGCCGCTTCGGCCTGGTCCTTGCCGCCATCCATCGCCATGGCCGAAGGCTTACGCCGCTTGCGGAGGCCGGGCTTGCGGCGGAGGTTCAGGAGCTGCGTCGCCTGCTGCTCCGCCATGGCCTGACCCGCGAGCTGGCTATCCAGGCCTTTGCCCTGGTGCGGGAGGCTGCCGGTCGGACCCTCGGCATGCGTCACTACGATACCCAGCTGCAGGGCGGCTGGATCATGATGCAGGGGCGCCTGGCCGAGATGGCGACCGGCGAGGGCAAGACCCTTGCCGCCACCCTTCCTGCGGCCGCCGCGGCTCTGGCCAGTGTGCCGGTGCATGTGGTCACCGCCAACGACTATCTGGCCGAGCGGGATGCCCGGCTGATGGGGCCGCTGTACCGGGCTCTGGGACTCTCGGTCGGCCCGGTCACGGCGGCGATGGACGCTTCGTCCAGGCGCCATGGCTACGGCTGCGATATCGCCTACTGCACGGGCCAGCAGCTGGCCTTCGATTATCTGCGCGACCGGCTGGTGCTGGACGGCGCCGGGGGGTTGCCGCGGCTGCAGCTGAAAAGGCTGTACGGCGACAACACCCGGCTGGATTCGCTGTTTCTTCGCGGGCTGCATTTTGCTCTGGTCGATGAGGCGGACAGCGTGCTGATCGACGAGGCCCGCACGCCGTTTATCCTCTCGCGCAGGAGCGAGGGCGATGAGGAAGAATCGGTCTGCCGGCAAGCGCTGGAACTCGCTGCCCTGCTGCGGGAGGGCGTGGATTTCACCGCCGATTACCGGCAGCACCGGGTTCTCCTGAGCGAGGCGGGAAACAGCAGGCTGGCGGAGGCGGCCGGCCGCCTGGGCACCGTCTGGCACGGACCCCGACGACGGGAGGAACTAGTTTGTCAGGCGATCGCAGCCTGCCATCTCTACCGGCGCGACCGCCACTACCTGGTGAAAGGGGATAAAGTGCTGATCATCGACGACAATACCGGACGAACGATGCCGGACCGTCACTGGCAGCGCAGCCTGCACCAGCTGATTGAAATCAAGGAGAACTGCCCGGTCACCGGACGGCGGGAAACCATGGCCAGGCTGACCTACCAGCGATTTTTCCGGCGCTATCGCCATCTGGCCGGCATGACCGGTACGGCGCGCGAAGTCTGCCGCGAACTGTGGTCGGTATATGGCCTGGCGGTGTCGCGGGTCCCGCACCACCGGCCCTGCCGCCGCATCCGACTGGCGAGTCGGATCTATGCCGATAAAGAGTCGAGCTACGCGGCGGTGCTCGGCCGGATCCGGGAGATGCACCGAACCGGGCGCCCGGTCCTGGTCTGCACCCGATCGGTAGCCGACTCGGAACGGCTCGGCACCGAGCTGCGCCGGGCCGGCCTCTGCCACCGGGTGCTGAATGCCCGCCAGGACATCGAGGAGGCCGAAATCATCGCCTGCGCCGGCCGCAAATCGGCCATCACCATCGCCACCAACATGGCGGGGCGGGGAACGGACATCCCGCTTTCGCCGGGTGTAACCGAGCTGGGCGGCCTGCACGTCATCGTCACCGAGCGCAACGAGGCCCGGCGCATCGACCGTCAACTCCATGGCAGGTGCGGCCGCCAGGGCGATCCGGGCAGCTTCGAGGCCATCGTCTCCCTTGACGACGAGCTGCTCCGGCATCGCCTCGGCAAGAGCCTCAGGCACATTCTTGGCAGGATGCTTGCCCGCGACCGGTTCCTGGCAAAAGGTCTGGGCCTTCTCGCCATGCGCGTAGTGCAGATGGGGCGGGAGCAAGACGATCGGCGACGGCGCCGCGACCTGCTGCAGGCGGAAGAACAACTCGGCAGGCTGCTCGCCTTCAGCGGCCGGAAGGAGTAGCGGGAATGGCCGGGATCGCCGATTTGTTACTCGACCACGCAAGCATGCACTCATTTTTGATGGTTTGTTGAAAGCAACTGATCGGGCAGGGCAGTCAAACCGCCCGCCAATAAAAAGGAAAGACAGCCTATGAAACATCCAGCCCACCAGGTCGGGACATTACTTATTGCCCTTCTCCTCGTTCTCACAGTCCGTTCGGCCCTGGCTGATCAGAACCTGGCGGTCGAATTCGAGGGGTTGATCGAGCCCTGCGAGATGGTCAATGTCGGCACGCCGGTGCAAGGGGTGGTCGATTCGATCAATGTCCAGCGCAGCAATACGGTGAAAAAGGGCGAGCCCCTGGTTCTTCTCGAAGCCTCGGTAGAAAACGCCACGATGGAACGGGCCCGGGCCATGGCCACCGGCAAGGGCGAGCTGGAACTGGAAAAGGAAAAGCTGGCTTTTGCCCTGCGGTCGCTCGCGCGGGCCGAGGCCGCGGGAGATGCGTTGTCCGCCGAGGAGAGGGAGCAGGCGGCGAGCGAAGTGGCCCTGGCCCGCGCCCGTCTGCAGAAGGCCGAGGAGAATCAGGTGCTGGCAAGGCTCGATCTGGCCCGGGCCCGAGCCCTGCTCGACCAGCGGACCATAAAAAGCCCGATCTCCGGCATCGTCGTCGACCGGTTCATCGCCCCGGGGGAATTTGTCGACGATCAGCCGCTCCTGCGCCTGGCGCAGCTCGATCCGCTCAGGGTGGAGGTCATTCTGCCGGCCGAAAAGTTCAAGGAGATCGCAGCCGGCATGAAGGCCCAGGTTCGGCCGGAAGACGGGGAAGGTATGACGTATCTCTCCACCGTCGTCATCGTCGACAAAATCATAGATCCGGCCTCCGGCACCTTCGCCGTGCGGCTGGAACTGCCGAACCCCGACTACCGGGTGCCCAGCGGGCTGAAGTGTGCCGTGCGCTTCGTCGGGGAGGACGAAGCCGCAAAGCCTGCGGAGACGCTGGCCGATGAGCCCACCCGGAAATCCAGGATCGTCGTCAATCCCATCCTTGCCACATCGATTCACTAGGAGAAGATATGGACTGCAGACCGTTACGAACCACTTTGTTCTTCGAGGAACTGGAACCGCGCCTGCTCTATTCCGCGGATCTCGCCGGAGTCGTCGATACCGGGGCGCCGGAGCAGGATGTGGAAGAGGAATCAGCGATAACGGCCGATCTGGAAAGCACCGAGGAGTCGGATGCCGCCCAGCAGGAAGAAGATGAAGAAAACGCTCCATCGACCCTGTCAACCGAGCCGATGGAGCCGGCGGAGGAATTGGGGAGCAGCGCCGGCGATGTCGGAGCGGTCGAAGAAAAGGAGGAGATGGAGGAAGCCGCGGGTACGGGATCTCTCCCGGATACGGCGGCCGAGGAGACAAGCCCGACCGATCCGCCACCCGCTTCGTCGGCGGGGGAAGATAATGACTCTAATGACTCGAATGCCGCACCGGTCGTCACCATGCCGGATACGGCGGTGAGCTACGCTCCGGGCGATCCGCCCGCCATTCTTGCCCCTGATGCCACGGTCGGCGATGACGACAGCGACGATTTCAAACAGGGGACGCTTACGGTAAGCATTTCACAGGGCGGCACCGACGACGATCAACTGCTGATCGTCGAGGGCGGCGATGTTTCGCTGCTGAACAATAATATCAAGGTGGAACAGAAGCTGGTCGGCAGTTTTGCCGGCGGTAGCGACGGCGGGGCCCTGGTCATCTCCTGGAGTCCCCAGGCGACGCCCGCCTATGCCGAGGCGGTGCTGCGGCAGATCGCCTATAGCCACGACTCGGCTGACCCTGCGCCGGTCAGCCGAACCATCGATTTCGTCCTCACCGACGGCGAAGGCGGCACCAGCAACACCGTCCAGGCGATCATCGGCATCACCGGAACTGCAGCGCCCGGCGGCGATACGGGCGGCGCCGAGGTAACCCTGCCGATTGATGAACCGAGTAATAACCCGGTTGATGGAAAGGACGATCCGCCGGAACCGATTGCCCCCGGCGGCGGGCAGAACAATCCGGAAGGCGGACAGGAAAAACCAGGTGGCACCGGCGATGATGCCGGGGCCTTGACGCCACCCGTTCCGCCGGCTTCCGATCCGGGGGGGCTGGAGAACGCGGAATTTACGGCGGCGGGCAGCGGCTCTGCCGATTTCCTCCCTGCCACCGGCAATTGGCGGGACGAGCCGTATTCTCCCCAGGAACTCCGGGAGAAGGACGACGAGGTTGGCAGGGTCGAGACCGAAGATCATGCGGGGCAGGAAAGGGTTGCGCCGGATGCTGCCGGACCACGTTCGGACGGATCGGCGGAATATGACGAGATGGAAGGAGGCTTTGGTTTCAGCCTCCTTGAGCAGCCGATTGCCCCCGTCGTACAGGGGCAGGAAACAGGAGATCCCCATGAAGCGACTCTCTCCGAAACGCTGAAAACGACCATGAGCCGCCTTCTCGGATTCTTCACCCCCTCCGCCGCCACCGCCTCCCTTGCGCCGCCCTTGACGCCCGATCCCGCGGCCAGTGATACGGCGACCAACAACGAAATGGTCTGCCGGGAAGTGGAGGTCATGCGTCAGGAAATGGAAGAGGCCTTCCTGCAGTCGAACAAGGCGGGCAAGCTGATGGCCTACACCACCACCGGTGCCTCGTTGTCGTTTGCTGCCGGGATTGCCAGATATTTCTTCCACTCCGGGTCGCTGTTGTCCGGATTTTTGGCCACCATCCCACTGTGGAAAGGCTTTGATCCGGTAGCCGTCCTGCGCACGCCGAAAAACGACTGGAAGAAAGCGGGCGCGACATCGCCGTCCGCCGGCGTCGAAACGATCGAGCAGAAAGCGGAAACCATGTTTGCCGCCGGAGGAGACGCCTGATGCAGCTTTCGCCCACCATTCGTATCAGCCTCGGTCTCGTGTGTCTGACGGTCACTGTGCTCTTGCTCGGTAAATCGATGGGTTTTGCCCCCGACTGGGCCCGCGTGGTTTTCGAATCGCGCAGGATCTTCGTGGAAAACATGGCCGTTCAGTTCTCCGCCGCCGCCGAACGGGGCGATCTCAACCTGATCCGGTCGATGCTGCAGACCATGATCGACCGGGACCAAGACGTCAGATCGGCCGCCGTCCGCAGCAGCACGGGCGAGCTGCTCGCTCGGGCCGGCAACCATCTGGCCTCCTGGCAGCCTCCCCCCGAGGGCCGCTCGACGCCGACCCATGTCCAGATTCCCATTTTTCGCGGGGCGGAGCGCTGGGCGACGGTGGAGATCAGTTTTGCTCCCCTGTGGGTGGCGGAGACCTTTTTCAGCCTGAAAAACTCCTACTTCGGCCTGATTCTCTTCGTCGCCCTGGCCGGCTTTGCCGGCTACTTCCTGTTCATCAAGCGGACCCTGCGGGAACTCGATCCGTCGAACGTCATTCCCGGCCGGGTCCAGGCGGCCTTCAACGTGTTGAAAGAAGGCGTGCTCATCCTCGACGAGGATGAGCAGATCGTGCTGGCCAACACCTCCTTTGCCGAAACGGTGGGGAAAACCTCTCAGCAGCTCATCGGCTTCAAGGGCTCGGAACTGGGCTGGAAGGGCTACAGAACCTTCCAGCATCGCAAGCTGCTCCCCTGGCTGAAGGTTCTGCAGGACGGGACCAGCCGGATCGGCATTCGCCTCACCATCGAAAGAACCGATGCCCCGCCGGCAAAGTTCATCGTCAATGCCGCCCCTGTCCTGGATGACCAGGGCGGCCGCCGCGGGGTGCTCGTCACCTTCGACAATGTCACCGAACTGGAGGAAAAAAACCAGGAACTCAACCTGACCGTGAGCAAGCTGCAGATCGTCA
>MGTI01000036.1:0-2201 GCA_001799365.1 Desulfobacterales bacterium GWB2_56_26
TGCGGTCGTAACGCCAGCCGGTAACGACATCGTTGCCGGCCTTTATCTGGTCGAGGAGTAACGGAATATCCTTCGGATCGTTCTGCAGGTCCGCATCCATGGTGATGATGACATCGCCGCCGGCATAATCGAAGCCGGCCGCCATGGCCGCCGTCTGGCCGAAATTTTTACGGAAACTGACGACGACGACACGATTGTCCTTACGCTGGAGATCTTGCAGCAACTCAAGACTCCGGTCGGTACTCCCGTCGTCGATAAAGATTATTTCGTAATCTTCTTCAAGAGTTACCAGAACATCCCTCAGTTCCTGATAGAGGATGGGAATGTTTTCCTCTTCATTCAACAGCGGAATAACGACTGAAAGTAGCAAGGCCATATCTCCAATTTTTATAATGTATTGAGTCAGAAATTCTATCGGACTCGGCGACGCTTCATTTGGGGATGCAAAATAATCCCGTTTTGCATTTTTTCATACGGGAAATTCATCCTTCTTCAAGGTCAGTCGATGTTTCTGCCGATAGATGACATAGGAGATGAAGCCGAGGCCGCCCAGGCAGAGCATTTTCAGGCGAAGGAGTAATCCCATCGCCAGCGATTCCGCACCTCCCACGCCGACCATAAGAAAATAGAAAACAAACACCGATTCGAAATAGCCGAGATTGCCGAGGAGGGTTACCGGGACATGGGCGACAAACAGAATCGCCGGAACAACCGCACAGATCGCCCAGAAATTCACTTCGACGTCAAAGGCTCGAAATGTCGTATAGACATTCACCCAGGTAAGTATGTAAAAGAGCACGGTGAGCCCGATCAGCCGCGAGAGAAACCGGCTGTCCTGCTTGACCGCATCGACTGCGATCTGCAATTCTTCCTTCAGCTTTTTGAGGCGCAGAATGACGGAACGGTACAGGTTTTCCAGGAAAACCGTCGGCTTTGCGAGCCAGGTGAAAAAGGATTTCCGGGAGATGCCGTGGAGACCGGCAAAAATACCCTCCGCCAGTCTGTTGGGGAACTTGAAGGGATTTTGCGCTTTCCATAACCACAGGGTTATTGCCGCGCAAAACAGTCCGGCCCCGGCAGGCACAAAAAGATACGGATTGGCATAGAGTTCGACTCGAAAGAGCGGGGCCAGGAATACCAGAATAAAGAGAAAGACTATACCTGAAAACCTCTCGACAAAGACGCTCACCGCAGAATACGACTGGTTGTCGATCAGCCTCCCGGCATAATAGGACCGGACCACATCACCGCCGACGGTGGAAGGAAGGAGATTGGAAAAAAAGGAGCCGATCAGGTAAATCTTGAAAATTTCCCAATAGTTCAGCTGAGTGGTTTTCAGATCGAGGATTATCTTCCACTTGGTACAGCTCACTGCGAACATGAACAGGGTAACCGCAAAAGAGATACCAAAGAATGGCCAGTTGACATGGGCAAAGACGGCAGCCAGTTCGTTACCGCGGACAAAGGAGAGCAGAACCGAGAAGAAGGCACAGCTGATAACCAGCTTTATTATCAACTGCAGCGCTTTCGGTATCTTTTTCATAGGCCATTGCCCGGGGTGAAGAGGAGAAAGAATAAGTTTGGAAAATCTTTAGAAGAAGGATTTCCTTCTTACCATATCTTTCTCCGATGACCAAGGAGAAGTCGTATGAGAAAAGAGAAGTTCACTTTGGTCCATCTGCCTTTTGGGCCTTTATCCAGCCGACCCGGATGAAGTACTGCTGGCCGCTGTCACGCCATTTGGCGCACCGGGCATCCGTTTGCTTTGTCGGATAGCCACCACCGGCCAGTTTTTCTACCCGGCAGACGCCGGTTTCCGCATCGACAAGGCGGAAAAACTTACAGCTGAGACAGCACTCCTTTACTCCTCGCATCGTTCACCTCCCATTGTAGGGGCATGCCCCGACTTACTTTTTATCGAAACCAGCTATAGAAATCCGGGAATCCCGTCTCTTCGTACATCGAAAGCGGCAACAGATCGACGACTGCACCGGAATATCCGTACTTCTTCATATATCTGACGAAGACCTCGCGGGAATCTGCAACGATCCGTGGGTCGCTCTCCGCCAGACGATTATAGACGATCAGCGCCACCTCAAGCTGTCGATTATGGGCTAGTTCCAAGGCGCTCAACGTGTGATTGATCGACCCCAGCCGCGAGCTCGTTACCAGAATGAGCGGGTATTTTTCTCTCTCCAGAT
>MGTI01000036.1:2406-23396 GCA_001799365.1 Desulfobacterales bacterium GWB2_56_26
GACGCAGCCGGTCTGGACGATTTTTTGGGTAATCGCCTTGATGCCGTGATTGCGAAAAGAACGGGCAAGAAGCCCGGTGGCTATCGTCTTGCCGATATCGGTATCGATTCCGGTTACGCAGTAGACCTTGGCAAGGCTCATGGCATTCCACCTTCCCGTGGCTTTTCGGCGATGACGAAGGTCGAGACGTAGGTCACGGGCAAGCCGTCGTCGGTTTGGAATCTTTCGCTATATTGCCGTTCAAAATCCTTGAGCCGGCTCAACGTCCAGCGCGCGCCTGTCACGCCCCCTACCCCGGTCTCCCGGATATGGCGCAATACCGCACGAACCGAAGGAAAATAGAGGCATTTTCTCTCGGTGTGGAGGGTAACCAATCGAAAATATTTTTCGACCATGGCGGTCAGTGCCTCGTTGGCATGGTACTGCAGGCCGCGGCCGGTGAGAGTAGCTATTTCCTCCATGGTGCCGGGGCTGAAGATGGCGAATGCCAGGTGCCCTCCGGGATTGAGTGCTGCAGCAATTTTTTCCATGAGCGCCGGCAGATCGGCCATCCATTGAAAGGTCGACGAGGAGATCACAAGATCGAGATGCTGCGGCAGTTCGGCCTGCTCGATATCGCCGGGAATGGACTCCACCGAGCCGACAGAGGCTGCGACCCGTCTTTGCGTGTAACTGCATAACTCGGGAACGAGGTCATTGACAAACATCTTTTCGATTCTCTCCTTGCGGCACAAGAATTCCGTCAGTACACCGGTACAACTGCCGATTTCGAGGACCCGCGTCCAGCCCGCGACGCCGTAGCGGTCGACAATCGCCACCAATTGCCTGCTGATCTGTTTCTGGACGATCGCCATGTGTTCATAGGTGGCGGCACTGGCTCTGAACCGGTCGGCTACCCGGTTTTTATCAAGATGCTCTGATTGGCCTGCTTTCAAAGTGCACTCCCATCCCCATTTTCGGGAGGCGATTCGGCAAAGGACAGCAGATGATCCCAACTCTGCCAGAGATTGAAGATGTAGTGAAAACCGGAAATCAAAGTTACATTCTTATCCCGCCAGAAATTTTGCTGGTTTTCAGAAGGGATTATCCAGTCGTATTCGGCGATAATGACTTTTCGGTACAGCGCCTGGTCGACCGGAGTGCAATCGGCCATCTCACCAAGTGCCGCCAGTTCCTGCCGTTGATCTTCAAGCGACCGTTGCGGTTGTTTGGCGAGAAACGAACGAAAATTGGACTTTTCCCGGCACATCCGGCGATAGAATTTGAATCGTGCGGCTTCCCCGAATCCGGCCAGGGTGTCGGCAAAAATCTCCGTCGGGATGCCGTAGCTGTCATGAACCGGGCATAGGGTGCCGTTCACAGCCAAGGTTTGATTGAAGATATCTTGCCCGGCAAAGAGCTTCTGTCCAGCCCAAACCCCCATCGACCAGCCGATGAGATGAATCTCTTCGTACCGTGGCAGGATCTGCGCCATCTCTTTAGGATGTGTCAACCGACTGTAATCATAGAGCATGTAGACGTCATACTCGCTACTGGCGAGGTGCCGGAAGGGATTGCCGTCCATCCCCCAACCGTTGCAGAAGATGATGAGTTGCTTACGGTCGTTGTTGTGCAGCCAAGATGCTTTCATTGTTTGGGCATCACGATCTGAAACGTTCGGAGAGTTCGGCGATATGGGCGGCCACCGGTTCGAGATCGGCCCAGGCCATGTCGGCCGTGAGCGACAGACGGAAACGGGCCGTGCCTTCGGGAACCGCGGGGGGCCTGACCGGAAAAATAAGATAGCCTTTCTCCTGCATGGCCTCGGCCAAGACAACCGCCAGGCGGTCTTCGCCGATCATAACCGGCACGATATTGGTCGACCCGTCGGTCGGCAGTCGGTGTCTGACCAGCTCGCCTCGCAGGGCCGCCGCCAAGTCGCGAAGCTTTCGCCGCCGGGCGTGGCAGGTGAGCATCTCCTTGAAGATAAAGTGATTCCACGACAAAACTACCGGCGGCAGCGCCGTGGTGAAGATCAGGGACCGGCTGTGGTTGATGAGATATCCGCGGATCGTCTCGGAACAGAGCAGAAAAGCACCAACGGATGCCAGGGCCTTGCCGAAGGTCCCGACCAGAAGATCGATCCGGGCCAGCTGCCCCTGCTCCTCCGCCATGCCGAGACCCTTCTCGCCGTATAGGCCGATACTGTGCGCCTCGTCGACATAGAGCAGACAGTCGAACCGGCTTCTCAGGTCCGCAAGCCGGGCAAGATCGGCCACATCGCCGTCCATGCTGAACACTGACTCGCTTACGATGATCACTCTTTCGAACGAATTGCGATAAGTCGCCAGCAGTTCCTCAAGATGGTCGTAATCGCAGTGGCGATAACGTTTATGCTGTGCCGAGCTGAGCCGCATCCCGTCCATGATGGAGGCGTGATTGAGCTTGTCGGACAAGATGAGATCGTTTTTGCCCAGCAGCGCGGGCAGGATGCCGATATTGGCGTGGTAGCCCGAGTTGTAGAGCAGACATGCTTCTCTGTCATATGCCAGCCGCAGGGTCTCTTCGAGACGGTGGGCGTTGTCGCTGTCGCCGGTCAGCAGGCGGGAAGATGCCGCGCCCAGACCAAAATTGTCCAGGATATTGCCGTCAGTCATGCCGGCGTAGAATCGATGGTGGATCTCTTTGGCGCCGGCCAGCCCCAGATAATCGTTGGAGGTGAGGTTGAGCATCGCCCGGCCCCCGTACACGATCCGGCAACCGTTCCGGCCGGAAAGCGGTTTCAGCGTCCTCAGCCTGCCGACTCTCCCTAGATTTTCAAGGTTTTCCTTATAGTTGCTGTTCATGGGAGAGTTCCATTTCCACCACCCGGCACAGGGCTTGGGTCAGGGTCGCCAGATCCTCGTCGCCGATGACATAGGGCGGCATGACATAGACAAGACGTCCAAAAGGCCGAATCCAGACTCCATTATCGACGAACAGCCGCTGGATCCTCGCCATCTTGACCGGCCGGACCAGTTCGACCACGCCGATGGCCCCGAGAACCCGAACATCGTGTACTCCCGGCAAATTGCGGCAGGGCTCAAGTCCGCGCTGCAGGCCGCTTTCGATCCGGGCGATGTTTTCCTGCCAGTTCGAGTCGAGCAAAAGCTGAATGGAACGCACCGCCACGCTGCAGGCTAACGGATTGCCCATGAAGGTCGGCCCGTGCATGAAGACCCCAGGTTCCCCACGGGAGATGACACGACCCACCTCTTGGGTGGCCAGCACCGCGGCAAGGGTCATATAGCCGCCGGTCAGGGCCTTGCCGAGACAGAGGATATCGGGGGAAATGCCGGCATGATCGCAGCCGAACAACCTGCCGCTCCGGCCAAATCCGGTGGCGATCTCGTCGGCGATCAGAAGAACCGAGAATTCGTCGCACAGCTGGCGAACCCGGCGCAGGTATTCCGGATGATAAAACCGCATCCCCCCGGCTCCCTGGACGATCGGCTCAAGGATCACCGCACAGATCGACCGGTGCTGCTGCGTCAGCAGTTGCCGGAATGAAAAAATATCGTCCTCCCGCCATTCGTCGCTGAACCGGCAACTTGGCGCATCGGCAAAGAAATACTGCGGCAGGACACCCTGATAGATCTGATGCATGCCGGTCGTCGGATCGCAGACCGACATGGCATGGAAGGTATCGCCATGATAGCCGGACCTGATCGTCAGAAATTTGTTGCGTCCCGTGACGCCCTGGGCAAAAAAATACTGGATCGCCATTTTCATGGCGACCTCGACGGCCACCGAGCCCGAATCGCAGAAGAACACTCGATTGAGTCCCTTGGGAACGATATCGATGAGCGCCTTGGCAAGTTCTATGGCCGGCAGGTGGGTGAGCCCGCCGAACATGACGTGGGAAAGTCGCCCCGCCTGTTCCCGGATCGTTCGGGTCAGTTCGGGGTTGTTGTAGCCGTGGATCACCGACCACCATGAAGCCATGCCGTCGATCAGTTCCCTGCCGTCCTGCAGACGAAGCCTCACCCCGTCGGCGGATTCGACGAGAAAGACCTCAAGCGGATTGTCAATCGAGGTATAGGGATGCCAGATATGCTCCCGATCGAACTGCAGCAGCCTGGCGGCGTCTGTCACTGAGCTATTTGGCATTCCCATCGACATCAAAGCCGAGTGCCCTGAACATGGCGATATCTTCACTCAGGGTATTGCCGACGGTGGTCAGGTAATTGCCGACAATGGCCCCGTTGGCTCCGGCGGTAAAACACTTGTTCTGCTCGCTGCCAAGCAGATTCCTGCCTCCCGCAAGTCGTATGACCGCCTGCGGATTGATCAGCCTGAACATGGCGACACAGGTCAGTACTTCCCCAACACTGAGCGGCTGCAGATGGCCAAAGGGTGTATCTTTGATGGGCGTCAGAATATTCAGCGGGATAGAGAGAATGCCCAGTTCCCGGAGTTCGAAGGCCATTTCGAGACGCTGGGCCAGGCTCTCGCCCATGCCGATGATCCCTCCCGAACACACCTCAAGACCCGCATCCCGGGCGATCTTGATGGTGGCAACCTTCTCGTGCCAGGTATGGGTGGTACACACGCTTCCAAAATAGCTCCTGGACGTCTCCAGGTTGCAATGGTAGCGGGCTACTCCCATCTCTTTCAGTTTCAGTGCCTTTTCCGGGGTGAGAAGTCCCATTGAGGCACAGAAGGAAAGATGCGTCTCCTCGTGCAGTTTTTCATAGATGACCCGGAACTCTTCCAGTTGCCGTTCCGAGACAGTCTTGCCGGCAGTAACAAGAGAAAATCGCTGGACGCCGTATTGTTCGTTTTCCTTGGCGAGTTCTACCGCCTGGACGATATCAACGACATCATAGCTGACCACATCGACGTCGTAATGCGCGGACTGGGCGCAGAACTTACAGTCTTCACTGCATTTCCCGGATTTGGCATTGACGATGGAGCAGAGATCGAGACTTTTTTTATGCAGGTGTTCCCGCAAATCGTCGGCCGCCCGATACAACTCGGCGGGCTCGCAGGTGTTTGCCAGTTCGAAGGCCTCGTCAAACTGCAGGTCTCTGCCGGCCAGGATCTGCACAACAATTTCGTTCATCACCGCTCGCTCCGTACAACATTGACAATGACTCATCGGCAGTGGATCCCCAGAGGACCTTACTCGCCCTCCTGCCGTTCAACCTCCTCCCAAGAATACCACTTTGTGGGATAAAATGTGCAGGGAATTTTCAAGAGGCTGAAAGGGACCTGAGTTCCTCCAGGCATTTTGCAAGACTGTCCGGGGTATCGAACTGCAGGGTCGCAACCTTTGTCCCTTTGGGAACTATCTTCCTGACCAGGCCTTTCAAGACGGTCTTGGGACCGATTTCCACGAAGGTATCGACCCCTTCGGCGAGCATCGCTTCAATGGTTTCGCACCATCGCACTTTCGAGGCTATCTGATGGGCCATCATTTCCTTCATTTTGGGCGGCTCGGTTTCATAGGCTGCAGAAACATTGAAATACACCGGAGTCTCCGGACTGCGGAATTCAATTGCCTCCATGAAACGGGCAAAATCGGGAACCGCATCGGCCACCAGCGGACTGTGGTTGGCCACACTGACGTTTAAGGGAATGACCTTCCCGCTGCTTTCTTCGATTATCTTGCTCACTCCGTCAAGACCTTCGAGCGAGCCGGAGAGAACTATCTGTTCAGGAGTGTTGTGATTGGCGGCAACCACCACCCCGCTGCCTGTATACGCGGCAAGGATTTGGTTTATTCCCTCGATATTGAGACCGAGAACCGCCCGCATGCCGCCCGGATTTTTCTTTCCTTCCCGTTCCATCAGGGTACCGCGCATGCTGACGAGACGCAGGGTGTCTTCCGGACTGATTACGCCAGCGGCACACAAGGCCGAGTATTCGCCGAGACTATGCCCGGCAAAGCAGCTAACAGCACCTAAGTCACCAAATTCCTTTTTGAATTTCTGCCAGCAGATCAGATTGGTAATGGTTATGGCGGGCTGGAGGATGGTAGCCCTGGTCAACTCTTCCATCGGGCCTTCGGCACACAAGGCGCCAAGTTTCAGCTGGCAGACATCTTCGGCCATCGCCATCAGGGCCGCACACTCGCCGTCTTCTTTGATAAACTCTTGCCCCATCCCAAGATACTGGGATCCCTGTCCGGGAAACAGGATCGCTAATTTCATTGTCTTTCCCTCGCTTCCTGATTTCTGATATCCAAGATATTAATAATGAGACACATTCCGGCACCGATACAGATGGCCGAATCGGCTACATTGAAGGCCGGCCAGTGATATTGTCCGATGTACACATCGAGAAAATCGATGACCGCACCGAAACGAATCCGGTCGATGAGATTGCCGATCGCCCCGCCGGCAATGAGGGCCAGCGCCGGACAATAGTACCAGTTGACCTTCACCATTTTTACGTAGGCCACGGTCAGGCCGACTACGGCCAAAGCGCCTACGACCAGGAAAAAATAGTGCCGCCAGGGCGAATCGACATCGGCGAGAAGGCTGAACGCCGCACCGCTGTTGGTGACATACACCAGATTAAAGAATCCCGGGATGATTTCAAGCGATTCAAACAGCTTGAACGAATCGACTATCCAGGCCTTGGTGAGTTGGTCGAGGGCGACGGTCGCCAGAATGAGTGCCAGGTAAACCACTGTATTTATTTTCCGTGTTATTAGTCACTTACAAAAAATATTTGCATGTTTTTTGCGAAGATTTTTTGAAAGTGACTTATCCCGTTTATCGGGGTACTGCCATCTTGACGAGGACATCGGCGCACCGCCGACAAATGCCGGGATGGGCCGCAGTCTCACCGACCGAGGTCGAACGGGTCCAGCACCGCAGGCACTTCTCCCCCGGCGCAGGCTGCACCTGGATGAGGAAGCCTGGGATCTCTTCGCTGGCGAAGCGAATACCCACCTCCGGGGTATCGTCATGCAGCACCGACATCTCGGAGACAATTGCGATCTCCTTGATGGTATCCCATTCTGCCCGAATAAATTCCGCTAGGTCCCCCTCGGTTTTCAGCAGCACCTCCGCCTCCAGCGGATGGCCGATGATTTTCTCCTGGCGGGCAATTTCCAGCGCCTTCGTTATCTCGGCGCGGATCTTGATGAGCTTGACCCACTTCTCCATCATGCGCTCGTCGCATTCTACGTCACTTTCCGGCGGAAATTCGACGAAGTCGATGCCGCTCTCGATCGCCTCCTTTTCATTCAGACTATGAAGCGTGTTCCAGGCCTCGGTTGCCGTGAAGGAGAGGATCGGGCTCATCAGGCGCAGCATCCCGTCGAGGATATCATAGAGGACGGTCTGGGCCGAACGCCGAAGATGGGAATCGGTGCCCGCGGTATAGAGCCGGTCCTTGAGGATGTCGAGATAGAAGGCGCTCATGGTGGTGCCGCAGAAGTAGTTCAAGCCCTGGTAGATGGAATGAAACTCATACTTCTCGTAGGCCTGAATCACCTTGGCCCGCAGTTCGTTGAACTTGCCGAGAGCCCAGCGGTCAAGCTCCGGCAACTCCCTGTAGGCCACACGGTGCGTCGCGGGCTGAAAGTCGCTCAGATTACCGAGGAAATAGCGGATGGTATTGCGGATTTTTCGATAAGCATCGGAGATCTGCCGGAGGATCTCGTCGGAGACCTTGATGTCGTCCCGATAATCCTCGCTTGCCACCCACAGTCGGAGAATCTCGGCCCCGTACTTTTCGATGACCTCGCCGGGAGCCACGACATTGCCGACCGATTTGGACATCTTTCTGCCCTGCCCGTCGACCACATAGCCGTGAGTCAATACCCCTTTGAAGGGAGCCCTGCCGCGGGTCCCGGTCGAGGCGAGCAGCGAGCTCTGGAACCAGCCGCGATGCTGATCGCTGCCTTCCAGATAGAGATCGGCCGGTGAGGCGAGTTCCTCGCGCTGCTCGCAGACCGCCGCGTGGCTGACTCCGGAATCGAACCACACATCGAGAATATCTTCCTCCTTCTCAAAATCATTAGAACCGCATTTCGGGCATGTCGTGCCTTCACCGATAAAGTCTTTGATATCGTGACGGAACCACGCATCAGCACCTTCCTTTAAGAACAGCCGGTCGATATTTTCGGCAAGTTTCTTACTCTTGAGGATTTCGCCGCAACCCTTGCAGCTGATCACTGTCAGCGGCACACCCCAGCTGCGCTGGCGGGAAAGACACCAATCGGGCCGCCCTTCAACCATGGAATAGATCCGCTGCATGCCCCAGGCGGGTGTCCACTGCACCTCTTCGATGGCAGCCAGGGCCTTCCGCCGCAAGTCATTGTTCTCCATAGAAATGAACCACTGCGGAGTGGCCCGGTACATCACCGGCTTCTTGCACCGCCAGCAATGGGGGTAGCTGTGGTTGATGGCGTCTTCCTTGATCAGCGCTCCGCTAGCGGCCAGGTCGGCCGTAATGACTTTGTTCACCTGGGGCACCTTCTGCCCGGCATAAGGCCCGGCCTCGGCGGTGTACACTCCCTCGCCATCGACCGGGGAGAGAATATCGAGACCATACTTCAGGCCGGTGAGATAGTCGTCGGCGCCATGGCCTGGTGCGGTATGAACGCAGCCTGTACCGGCATCGGCGGTGACATAATCGGCCAGCACCAAAAGAGAATCCCGTCCCATAAAGGGATGGCGGCACTTGCGGTGCTCAAAACCTCTGGCGCTGAAGGAGCCTTTGATGGTGTAGTTTTGGCGGCCCGCCGCGGTCATCACCTTTTCGACCAGTTCTTTGGCCAGCACCCAGGTCTCGCCGTCGGTTTCCACCGCCGCATAGACAAATTCGGGGTTGAGCGCTACCGCGAGATTCGCCGGTAAGGTCCAGGGAGTGGTGGTCCAGATGACAAAAAAGACATCGCCGCTGAGCGAAGGATCGATATCCGAAAAATCCTCCCCTGCAGCAAACTTGACGTAGATGGAGGGCGACGTGTGATCGTGATACTCCACCTCGGCCTCGGCAAGAGCGGTGGTACAGGTCGAACACCAGTAGACCGGCTTATGGTTGCGAACAACCGAATTCGACAGCAGGAAGGTGTTGAACTCCCGAGCGATGGTCGCCTCGTAGGAGTAGTCGATGGTCAGATAGGGTTTGTCCCAGTCGCCGAGGACACCCAGCCGCTTGAACTGCTCCTTCTGGATCTTGATCCACTTTTCCGCATACTTACGGCAGGCGCTCCGCTTCGACAGCTTCGGGATGGTCTTTTTCTTGTCGCCCAGTTCGATGTCCACGTTGTGTTCGATCGGCAGACCGTGGCAATCCCAGCCGGGAATGTAGGGCGCATTGAATCCTGCCATTCTTTTCGACCGCAGGATGATATCCTTGAGGATCTTGTTGAAGGCCGTACCCAGATGAATATTGCCGTTGGCGTACGGAGGACCGTCATGAAGAATGAACAGCGGCTTGTCCTTGGCTCTCTCTTGAATGCGCTGATACAACCGCTCATTTTCCCAAAGTTTGAGGGCGAGGGGTTCCTTCTGGGCAAGGTTTGCCTTCATGTTAAAACCGGTTTGGGGCAGATTAAGGGTATCCCTATAATCCATATTCGTCTCCTTCATGTTCTCCCGTTGGGCTCTGTACGCCCTCTATATGCCTGAAAAGACACCACACACTTCCTGCCACAGTTCAAAACCTCGAAAACAGCGGAACCAACAAGAATAACAACTGAGAACCAAGTTGCAAGGGTAATTTCAGCCGTCCCGGTCCTGCCTGCCCAAAGACTCTCTTCGGCTCTTCCTATAAAATTTCAAGCTGTTCAACAAGTTAAAAACACCATAGAATTATATGATGCATTGCGTTTCTCGAACGGATGCTATATATTTTTTCAGCCCCTGCGCACGTGCCAGGACGATTTGCCACAAATTATTACTTGATCGCCTTTTTCGCGAGAGTTTTTTCGCTTCTCATTCCCAATATAATACCGTCCCGCAATTCCTGATCTGCTGAGTAGTTAATTTAATGACACATTCAAGCCCGCGCCCTGGAACCATGATCGAAATGATCAAGGTTTCCAAAGAATACCCTCCGGATGTCGTTGCATTGAAGGATATTTCCATTTCCATAGACAGCGGGGAGATGTTTTTCATTATCGGCCGGAGCGGCGCCGGCAAGACCACCCTGCTGAAACTGCTGTGCAGCATGGAGGCGCCTAGCAGCGGCCTCATCGAGATCTCCGGCAAGCCGATCAACCAGCTGAAAGGTCACCATCTGGCGAGGTTGCGGCAAAGGATCGGCGTCGCCTATCAGGATTTCAAATTGCTCATCGATCGGACCACCGCCGAAAACATTGCCATTTCCATGGAGGTTTCCTACAAAAAGCCCCAGATCATCCGGAAACGGGTCCGCGACCTGCTGGAGCAGCTCGACCTCTCCGACAAGCACGATACGATCACCGGCGAACTGTCGCGCGGAGAACAACAGCGCGTTACGCTCGCCAGGGCCGTTGCCAACTCGCCGACCATGATCCTGGTTGACGAACCCACCGGCAATCTCGATGCCGCCACCACCGAGAAAGTTATGACCCTTCTCAATAAATGCCATAAGGGTGGGGCGACTATCGTCATCGCCACCCATGACGATTCGATTTACCGGCACACCTCCCATCGTGTCATGGAATTGCAAAAAGGCCGGCTGCACGGAATTACAGGAGGAGAACTCCCATGAGTTTCTGGTTAACCGTCTTCCGCCAGGTCGGACGAAACCTGCGTCAGACCTGGGGTTCCCAGCTTATGACTCTCTTGACGGTCAGCCTCTCGGTGCTGATATTCGCCTTTTTCTATCTCATCTATGCCAACATGCTGACCCTGGGCGACAAACTGGGGGATGACCTGAGCCTCATCGTCTATCTGGAGGAAGAGCCCGGTCCGGAATTGCAGCAGCAGCTGAGAAACAAGATCCTCACCTTCGATGAAGTCGAGGAAATTCGTTTCATCTCCCGGGCAGAAGCCTATGAGCGTTTCGCCAAGCAGCTCGGCCAGAATCAGGATGTCCTGAACGACATGCCGAAAGATTTTCTGCCTCCTTCGATTGAAGTTATTCCGATGAAAAACCTGCGGAGCCTCAATCAGGTGAAGCTTTTTTCCACCTATCTCTCGCGTCTGCCCGGGACGCTTAAGGTGCAATACGGCCAGGATTGGGTGGAAAGGTTCTACTATTTTACGAAATTGCTGTCGATCATCGTGCTCCTCAGCGGCACCCTGCTGATCCTGACCACCATCTTCATGGTTGCCTATACCATCCGCCTCACAATCCATGGCAGACAGGCGGAGCTCGAACTGCTGAAACTGGTCGGAGCCACCAACAACTACATCAGGACCCCATTTTTGCTGGAAGGGTTGTTGCAGGGAGCCATTGGCTCGTTTCTGGGAATTTTTTCGCTGTATATGCTTTTCCAGTGGATCAAGCTCAGGTTTTCCGGTCCCAGTTTCCTCAACCTCTTCGAATTTTCTTTCTTTGCACCTGAAGTAAGCTTCACCATCATCACCGTTTCCATCCTCCTCTGCACTCTTGGCAGCTATTCCACGATGCAGAAATTCCTGCGTATCTGATAGTGATTTTTTTGCCATGCCAGAGATCATGAGATTGAGCGATGATTTCATCTCCAGTGGCTCTCGCCTTTCGACAGGAAGGCGGAGAAGATGTGGCCTGCCTCTCCTGACCCTTGTCTTTATCCTGACCTGTCATCTGATGTGGCCGACAGCGATGCCTGCCGCGCAAGCCGGACTTGCAGCGGTTCCGATAATGCCCGAAGAAAAGGATGTCACCAGCTTTCGCATCAAGATCCGTCGTCTGCAACAAGGCATTGCCAACCAGGAGACTCAGATGGCGGAATCCGAGGTAAAGGAAAGAAATATCCTGGAGGAAATGGAAATCATCGACAGCAAACTTGCGAAACAACAAGAGAAGCTGAAAGATCTCGAAGGGAAGATGCAGAAGCAGCAGGCCCTGATCGATCAGGAGGAAGACACCTTAAAGAGAATCCGGAAGGAAAAAGCCGGAGTCGAAGAACACCTCAAGAAAAGAATTACGGCATATTATACCATGGGTGACATAGGACTCCTGAATGTCACCTTCTCGACGCAAACCCTTCCTGAACTGCTCACCTTTCACGATGCCTTCGATACCTTGATCAAATATGATCAAAAGGTTTTCCAGAAGTATCTTGAAACGATCAACGAGATCGAACGCACCAAGACCGCCCTCGATCTGGAAAAAGGCGTCCTCCAGGAATTCATCAAGCAACTTGTCGAAGAAAATGAAATTCTGGGACAGACCAAAAATGATAAGCAACTGCTGCTCACCCATGTCCGAACGAAGGCCAAGCTGAACAAGCAGGCTATCGATGAGATGCAGCGCGCATCCGAAGATCTTTCCCGGTCCATTGTCTCAATAAAGAGCAAACGCCAGGTTTTTGATCAAGGATTTACAGCCAATAAAGGGAGCTTGCCACCGCCCGTGGATGGAGTCTTAATCACGCTCTTTGACCAGGAAAAAGTGAACAAGCTCGGAATCGCCAGAAAGTCTCAAGGTATTGAACTGAAGGCTCCCGACGGGACACGGGTTATAGCGGTCGCCGAAGGTGAGGTAATTTTTTCCGGCTATTTGCGCGGCTATGGGAATACGGTTATAATACATCATGGATTACAGTATTATACGGTAACAGCACGAATTGAAAAACTCCTGGTGGAAAAAGGGCAGCAATTAAAAGCAGAAAGCTCCATCGGCATAATGGGCGATACCGCCGTCCTTTTCGACGAGGGGCTTTATTTTGAAATCCGTCATGGTCGTGAGTCATTGGACCCGCTTATCTGGCTCAATCCAAACCGGCTTTCCGCTCAACATGAACATGCGCCTGAACCAGACGATACAGCTGGTTCAGTTCAATAATACCGGTCTCAGGAATTTGAGGATTCTATGTCCACTCGCCCTAAAATGAATCTCATCAAACCAATATACGCTCTTTTGGTTTGTGCTCTTTTGTTCCACACCCCCGCCTCTGCCGAAATGCCCCAGTCCGAGAGGGAGGCAACCTATAAGCAGCTGGAGATCTTTTCCAATGTCCTCAGCATCCTTCAGGAAAACTATGTCGAGGAGATCGACACGAAAAGTGCCGTAAACGGTGCTATCAAGGGTCTTCTCTTTTCTCTTGACCCGCATTCCTCGTACCTTCCGCCGGAAAGCTTTAAGGAGCTTCAGGATGAGACCAAAGGTTCATTTTCCGGAATAGGAATAGAAGTGACTATCAAAAACGATTTCCTGACCATTGTCAGCCCTATCGCCGATACCCCGGCCGACAAGGCGGGTCTCAAGGCAAATGACATCATCCTGGAAATCAACGGCGAAAAAACAAAAAACATGAACCCGTATGAGGCTATCGAAAAATTGCGGGGACCATCGGGGAGTGAAGTGACGATATCGGTCTATCGCGAAGGCTGGGAAGATCTCAAAAAAATGACCATGAAAAGAGAAGAGATCCCCGTTCAATCGGTGAGAGCAGAATTTCTCTCTCCCGGCGTGGTCTACAGCCGGATTACCAAATTCCAAAGTCACACCGCCATTGATTTTAAGGAAAAACTGCAGGAGCTGAAGAAAAAAGAAGAGATCAATGGGCTGATCCTCGATCTGCGCAGCAATCCGGGCGGTTTGCTGCATCAGGCGGTTAGCGTCGCCGACATATTTATTGAGAAAGGAAAGATTGTCTACACCAAGGGGCGAAGAGCCGACCAGAATACCGTTTTTTCCGCCCACCCAAATGGCGAAAAACGTCAATATCCCTTAGTCATCCTGGTCAACGAAGGATCGGCCAGCGCAGCCGAGATTGTGGCTGGCGCCATCCAGGCCCATAAACGGGGAATCATCGTCGGCACCCAGACGTTCGGCAAGGGATCGGTGCAGACGATCATTCCCCTGCCCGACGGCGCCGGTCTCAGGATGACCACAGCCACCTATTACACTCCGGACGACCGTTCCATTCAAGCCCTGGGGATAACTCCCGATGTCGAAGTGGCGTTTGTTCCGTGCATCTCGCCGGACAAACCGAAAGCCAAGAAGGATATTCTGAAAGAAGCCGATCTCACCAACCACCTGCCGATGAAGAACCTGGATGACGAAACGAATCCGGATAAGGTGGTGGACGGACTTGAAAAGCGCCTGCAGGAGGACAATCAACTGCGGTCAGCCTACAATATCATCAAGAGCCTGTTTCTCTTTTCGGAATACGACAAAACCGGCCGTTAACGAAGAGGGCGGGCAAAATCTTACCGACATCCTGTTACAAGCCGATTTCCTTCAGGAATCGTTTGTCTTGCGACCAATTTTTGTGAACCTTGACCCAGAGTTTCAAGAGCACCCTGCCGCCGAGCAGCTGCTCTATGTCCTTTCTGGCCGATGTGCCGATACTTTTCAGCTTTTCGCCACCCTTGCCGATCACTATCCCCTTCTGGGAATTTCGCTCCACTACGATGGTGGCATGGATGGTGATCAGGTTTTTGCTCTCATCCTCTTTGAATGATTCGATGAGCACGGCGGTGGAATATGGAATTTCCTGACCGGTAAGAAGAAAGACTTTCTCCCGGATTATTTCGCCGCAGAGAAAACGTTCGGTGACATCGGTTGGGATATCCTCCGGAAAGAGCCGCGGCCCCATCGGCAGCAAGGCCAGAATTTCGCGTTTGAGCTCTTCGACCCCGTCACCGCTCAGGGCCGATATCGGAATCACCGCCTTGAAGGGAAACAGTTGGGCGTAGGCATCGATCATCGGCAGGATCAGCTTTCGATCGATCTGATCGATTTTATTCAGAACCATGATCGCCGGACTCTTGATTTGCTGAAAGTAGGAAGAAAGCTCCTCTCTCTTTTCCTCCTTCATTTTTTCAGGAAGCGGCAGCGAGACATCGACCAGGAACAGCACCAGATCGACTTCCAGCAGACTGTCCATCGCCACCTTTACCATCTCGGTATTGAGTGTTTCGCGAGACTTGTGCAGCCCCGGGGTGTCGAGAAATACGATCTGATGATCTCTTTCATTCACGATGCCGGCGATTCGATTACGGGTCGTCTGGGGCTTAGGGGTAACGATGGAGATTTTCTGGCCGAGAAAACTATTCATCAGCGTGGATTTTCCGGCATTCGGCGGACCAACAATGGCTACCATCCCTGATTTGACTACCTGTTCGATGATGTTCATAAGTTTATGTAAAGATATTGCATGAAGATGAAGAGGGATATATACGGGATGAGCACGATTCCGGCCGACTTTTTGCCATTAAACATGGACAAAAATGCAGGATTACAATTATAATGCCCTTTGCGCTCATGCTTATACCATTTCAAAGTCGTCCGGCAAATATTTAATCCGGGTGACTACAAGGATAATGAATCTGTGGCAGAATGATTGTTACCGGAAAAATAATAGAGTATCTCGACAACGGAAAATTCGTATGTGCGGTAGTGACGGAAAGCCAACCGAAACGACTCCGTCTCATCAACCAGAACGGCAGGGAGGTAAACCTTCCGGTATCGCGGGTCGTGCATTGCTCCAACCGGACCCACCCCGTTAATATCAGTCGTGAATCGTTGACGAAACAGCTCCGTGAGACCACCGAAAAACGTTGTGTGCTGATGAGCCATATCAATCTGGCCGAGATCTGGGAATTGACCGCCGAAGACGGTACTAACCATTTCAGTCCCGATTTCCTCGCAGAATTGACATTCGGCGAGGAAGCAAACGATGACACGGTCTCCGCCTTTCTCCGTTGTGTCTTCGAAGATAAGCTCTTTTTCAAATATAAGGAAGGCCAGATCAAGGCGAACAGTCCCGAAAAAGTGGAACAACTCCAACTGCAGCTGCAAAAGGAGCTCAAGCGCGCCCAACTTGTCGAGCAGGGTGCAAAAATCCTCAAAGGGATCCTCACTTCCGAGCCTGTCGGCCATGATTTCCATGCATTGGACGAAGATATCCTCAACGCCATCCGCGATTATTATCTCTTTGGCACCGAAGCCGAAAATCACGAACTTGCGCAAAAAATCCTGCAGTCAGCCGGACTCACCAAACCCCACGATCCTTTCCATCTGCTGGTAAAAGCCGGCATCTGGTCGGCCAATGAGAACATCCCGCTGCTGCGGAACCAGCTCCCGGTCAACTTTTCCCTCGCTGCCCGGCAGCAGGCTGAACATATCCTGCAGCGGGGCCAGAACGAGCTCTTTAACGATCCTGGGCGCATCGATCTCACCCATCTGACCCCGCTCACCATCGACGGCCCCACCACTCTCGATTTTGACGATTCGCTCACTATCGAGGAGCAGGATGGTAATTATCTGGTCGGAATTCATATCTCCGACGTCGCCCACTATGTCCGGCCGGGAGATGCTCTCTTTTCGGAGGCTATGCACCGGGGAACCTCTATCTATTTCCCGGAAGGGCAGATTCCCATGCTGCCCCGGCATCTTTCCCAAGGGGTGTGCAGCCTCATCCAGGGTGAAACCCGGGCTACCTTCAGCTTTATGATTCTTCTTTCGCCGGAAGCGGAAGTGCTGAAGGTCAAAATATTCCCGTCAATCATCCGGGTGAAGCGGCGGCTGACCTACGATGAAGTGGATAAAATGCTGGAAAGTGATCGGGAGATCAAACTCCTGAACATGCTGAGACGGAAACTCCGCACCCAGCGTCTCAATAACGGCGCACTGCTTCTGCCGTTCCCCGATGTCAATATCTTCATTGACCATCAGGGTAAGGTTCATGTCAGTTTATCGAAGAGCGATACGCCGGCCCGAACCATCATTTCGGAGATGATGATTCTCGCGAACACTGTCGCTGCTAAATATGTGGCGGACCGGATGGTTCCCGGCCTGTTCAGGTCGCAACCCCTTCTGCAGAACCGGCTCGTTCATGGAGAAGATGACGACCTGTTTCAGAACACCCTGCAGCGAAAACATATTCCGCGGGGAGAGCTTTCCACCACAGCCAAATTTCATAGCGGTCTGGGCGTATCCCACTATACCACGGTAACCTCGCCCATCCGCCGATTGCTCGACCTCGTCATGCAGCATCAGCTCAACTCGATCGTCAGAAGAAAAGAGCCCTGTTTTACCGAAGAAATGTGCAAGGACTTCACCTCGGTATTGTCCCGTACCCTGACTGCCGCCAATAACGTCCGGCAGCAGAGACAGCGGTACTGGCTGCTCAAATATCTGGCCGATCGGCAAGGGCAATACGTCGATGCCTTGGTCATCCAATCAGGAGGAAAGCGGATTAACCTGCTTCTGACAGACATCCTGATGGACATCGATCTTCCTGCGACCGGCAACAGGAATCCTGAACCCGGGGCAATGGTCAAGGTTCGAGTCATAAAGTCGGAGCCGCTCGACACCACCGTCCGCTTCGACTGGTAGGCTACCTCCCCCCCTCATCAGGCTTTTTTTTCTCCGTTTTTATTTTGATTTTCGATCCTTTGTCAAAGCCCTTCGGTTGCTGGTTGCATTCTATGACCATTTTGTTCCCGGCAACGTCGGTGACGACGCATTTGCCCGTCTCGGCGAATGACTCTTTTCCCCAGAACAGCGTCAACAGAGCCATACACGATATCAGCGCAAGTATCTTTCCCATTTCATTACCTCCTGCTAGTGAACTCATCCGCTTTGAAATATATTCTAAAATACAACAAGTCGTCCGTTGCGACCATAGACATCGCCTTGAATAGACCGATGTCTACCTTTCCAGGGAATTGTCGTCAAGGGCTACTCGCATATTTTCTTTTAAGAATAACGGGAAATTGGTATATAAAACAGGAAAGGTACCTCAATAACCTCGATTCTTCATGATGCGATGACCGAAAATTCCATTCCGAGCCCGATGAGCATGATCAAGGTAGACGGGGCGAAAATCAAACGTCTACGTGAGGAGCAAGGGCTGACCCAACTCTATCTGGCAACTGCCGTCCAAGTCACCACCGACACCATTTCACGCTGGGAAAATCGCCGCTACCCCAGCATTAAAAAAGAAAATGGCCTCAAACTGGCCGAAGCGCTGAATGTGAGCCTTGAAGACCTTCTGGAAGAGGAGGCGGTAAGTACGGTTGAGGAGAAGCCCGCGGAGGACATACCGGCACTGATGCCTGCGGGGCGAGAAGAAACAAAAGCAAAACCCGGCAAAATCTGGCCGGTTCTCATTCTTGTCCTGGGGCTCGCCGGCGCGGTCCTCGCTTACATCTGGTTTTCCCGTCATTCTCCGTCGACCGTGACTTTTTCCGCGGAAAGGATCCTGCCCGACCATTGTATCGCCGGGCAACCTTTTCCCGTAATCCTTCAAATCAGCGGCGATGCCGAGAAGTCAACCGCTCTCATCGTGAGGGAAAGCATCCCGCCAAACGCCACGGTCAAGAAGATTACTCCTGCTGCCTCGGCCGGGGGCAAAAAGAACGAGCCGATAAAATGGCTGCGAAAGATCAACGGAACCGAGATCTTTGCCTATATCATCAAAGTTTCCGGCAAGGACGAGGAACTTGTGAATTTTTCCGGTACCGCTGCCGTCAGCGACGCTTCCGAGAATTCGCCGCCGCCCATCGCCGGCGACACCACAACTGTGATCGGCCAACATCATTGGGCCGATATCGACAAGGACAATTCCATAAGCGACAGCGAAATTCTGTCGGTATACAATCAGTACGGTGAAATAAAGGGAATCGATCTCGATATCGATCTCATTGAAGAGATCTGGCTGGGTTCGGGATATAAGTGGAATGCAGCAACCGCCACTTTTGAGATTATCGATTAGCCCCCTCCCCCTCGCCCGCAAATCAGGCCTTGAAGAACCGCGACACCAGTTGCCAGGCAATTCCCCACATCGTTACCCATACCAGGAAGTCGAGCAGTCTCCAGGCTGCGCTCTTTTGAAAGAGGGGTGCCAATACTGTTCCGGCAATGGAAAGAGCAAAAAACCAGAGAAATGAGGACACCGAAGCCCCAAAGGCAAAGGTGTATCGCTCGACCGACTGGTATTGACCGCCGATGCTGCCGAGCAATAACAAGGTATCTATATAAACATGGGGGTTGAGAAAGGTGAGGGCAAGAGTCGTCAGAACCGCCGTCCTCACTCCCACTGCCACCTCATTTCCGGCCTGCAGATGTTTGGCTGTCAGGGCACCCCTGCAGGCTTTCGCCCCCAAAAAGAACAGAAAAATCGCTCCGGTCCAGGCGGCCCCCTTTTGCAGCAGCGGATTTTCAGCAACAATTCCGCCTATTCCGGCTGCTCCGATAAAGATCAGCAGCATATCGCTGAAACTGCAAAGAGAAGCGATCAGCCAATGATGTTGACGACGAATCCCTTGAGTCAGAACAAATGCGTTCTGTGCACCTATCGCCATTATCAGTCCCGCCCCAATTCCCATGCCCTGCAGAAATGTATTCACCATGCTCCTCCTCCTTTCGATTGTCTCTGAAGAAGGCATATAGTACATCCAGGAGGAAAAGGAAAATTAAAGGATTTGCTATAGCATTAGGAAATTTTATAAATGATCGATTATAAACTTCTTGAAGCCCTCGCCCTGGTGATAGCAGAGGGCGGTTTTGAAAAAGCGGCCAACAAGCTCCACATCACCCAGTCGGCGGTATCCCAACGGGTGAAAATGCTGGAAGAGACGGCTGGCCAGATCCTCGTTACCAGGACTATGCCGCCGTTAGCGACCGAAGCGGGTCTCAGGATGTTGGCTCATTACCGCAAAGTGAAGCTTCTGGAAGAGGAGCTGATGCCTGAAATATCCATAAGTTCGGCATGCTTCCCAACAACCCTTGCCCTTGGCGTCAATGCCGACAGTCTTGCCACCTGGTTCTTGGATGCTGTCGCAAATATTGCCAGGGATCATAACCTCATCCTCGATATCCATGTCGACGATCAGGAACAGACCCAGAAGTTATTGCAAAACGGCCAGGTCTGCGGGTGCATTTCAAACCATAACAAACAATTACAGGGTTGCCGGGTGGAACAACTGGGCAGCATGGAATATGGGCTCTACTGCACTCCGTCCTTTGCGAAGAAATGGTTTCAAGAGGGTTTCGGCTTGCCTTCCCTCCAGAGAGCCCCCACTATTCGTTTCAATCGGGTGGACAATCTCAACAAGATCTTTTTTCGTCGCTTATTCCAAGAAGACCCGGGGCTCTTGCCCACCTTCTATGTCCCTTCCTCGGAGAAATTCGTCGACTGCGTGCTGAGAAATCTCTGCTATGGCGCTATTCCCGGCCTGCAAAGCACATCTCTTTGTCGTGAGGGGTTGCTGATTGATCTCGCACCGGCCTGCAAAGTCGAAATAGAATTGTATTATCATTGCTGGAATCTCAAATCCAAGACGATTGAGGACTTCACCGGACAGTTTATCGTCAAGGCCCGTGAAATCCTGCGTGCTTGTCAGTAGCCTTTACCGCAAAAAGAAATCAGCGAAAAACCATGAGCTTCTCTCGAACAACGGTTTTTTCTTGGATAGAGAAACGAATTGAGTATGATATTATATATTTGATCCTTGGTGCACGTTGCCGGCAAGTTGCCATTGCAAAGCCTCTGTATCTTCCCGTCCTTCAGGTGACCATTTGCACAACAATCTCTTTTTAAATCGTTGCATCCGTGAGACGCTCTTTGGCCTGCGCGACGGTTTGTCGCATTTCTCAGGGGAGAGCCGTGCCGCACTCATATTTGCTTTGAAAAAAGAGAACGAGTTGAGGATATGCGATCCCCAGAACCTGCTGCGGGGTTATGAACCAAAATTGAAGGCTCTCTACCTGGAAAGTAATGATTGGTACAGGTCGATTGCCGAAGCTTCCCACTCCCACCGTTTCAACTACATAGAAACACTGCCCAATCTTCATCTGGATGGACTTATTTCCCTGGGCGGAAGTTCCGGTCCTGTGTATTACCAGATGTGGTTCACCGAACATCATCCGAACATCTGTTCACTTGGACCGACGGAATGTTGGCTGGAACACGCCGTGCT
>MGTI01000037.1:0-15895 GCA_001799365.1 Desulfobacterales bacterium GWB2_56_26
ATCCGCTCGGCACTCGCCCCTTTAGGCTACTATAATCCCGTGATCAAAGGTATCCTGTCAAAGGTAAAAGATGGCTGGCATGCCGAATATGTGATCGACAAAGGACCGCCGGTGCGCGTCGAAGAGGTTGCCATCACCCTGGCCGGGGCAGGACGGGACAATCCGGCGCTGCTGGCGGCAATCGCCGATTTCCCGATGAAAAAAGGCGACATCCTCAATCAGGAGATATATGAAAACGGTAAAAAAAAGCTGGTGAATCTGGCCTTCGGCGAGGGTTTCCTCGATGCAGCCCTGCCCCAGCGGGCCCTGCGGGTCAACCGGGAAAAGAACAGCGCCGAAGTGCATCTGGTGCTCGATACCGGAGACCGCTATCTCTTCGGCAAGACCACCAGCGATCAGCAGATTCTGCGCCCGGATCTGCTGAATCGGTATCTTCCTTACAAGGAGGGCGAACCGTATAACCCGGCGAAACTCTTCGAGTTGCAGGCGATTCTCTACCGCACCGACTATTTCAGCAAGGTGGCGGTTCGCGGTCAGCCGGAGCGGGCGGCGGACCATGCCATTCCGGTAGAGCTGGATCTTGCCGACCCGGAACACCGTAACAAATACGGCTTCGGTCTTGGCTACGCCACCGATACCGGGGCTCGTGGCAAGATCGACTGGGCGAACCGGCTGTTCAACTCCCACGGCCACAAAGCCAACGCCACCCTCCAGCTAGCCGAACGGGAGAACATCATCTCGTTTTTGTACCAGATGCCGGTACTGAAAGACCCTCGGTATTATAAGGTGGTCGGCGCCGTCTCCTATCAGGATAAAAACTGGGAGGATACCACGACCAAGCTCTTCACGTCCGCTGTGAGCCTCGAATACGCCGCGCCGGTATACAAGTTCGGCACCGGCCTTGAGCTGCGCGACGAACTCTACGACGTGGGCGATACCAGCGGCGACTCGACCCTCCTTGTCCCCTCCCTGAATATAGGCTTCATCGCGGCCGACGACATCCTCGAGACCAAGAACGGCCTGCAGGCCTCGCTCGGTTTCCTGGGCGGAGTCGACGGCCTCGTCTCAGATGTCAACTTTCTCCAGGCCACCCTGAACGGCAAAGGAGTGATCACTCCCCTCGACAACTGGCGGCTGATCGGCCGGGGCTCGGTGGGCGCGACGCTGGTTGACTCCATCGACTCCCTGCCGCCGTCGCTCCGGTTCTATACCGGCGGCGACACCTCCATCCGCGGCTACCGCTACAAATCCATCGGCACTAAGGATCCTTCCGGCGCAGTGATCGGCGGGCGGTATATGGTGGTGGGCAGCGTCGAACTGGAGCGTGTCGTCTATAAAGAGTGGAGCGTCGCCACCTTCTGGGACGGCGGGACGGCAACGGACGACCTGTCGCTCAATTTTTTCCAGGGCGTGGGCGCCGGCATCCGCTTCCGTCTGCCCTTCGGCCAGATCCGCTTGGACGTGGCCTCCGCCGTGACCGAAGACGATACACCGTTTCGGGTGCATTTTACCGTGGGCGGGGATTTGTAATGAAAAAAATCCTGCGCCTGTTCCTTGCTTTTGGTCTCTTGTGCCTGGTCCTGCTCGGTCTTTTACTGGGCACGGAGTTGGGGCTGGGGCTCATCCAGACGCAGGTCGGGCGCCTGACCGACGGGAGAGTCACCGTCGGCAAGACTCACGGCCGGCTGCTCGGCGACTGGGATATCGCAGGCTTACGAATCGGCATCCCCGGCATGGATGTGGAGGTCGAGGAAGTCAAATGGAATTGGCGTCCGGTGCGCCTTGGCCGGGGAGAATTCCACGTGGCCGGGCTTACCGTCCGCGGCGTGAAGCTGTATCTGAAGGAAAAAGAGCCGGAGCCACATGCTGCGGGACCGATGAAGATGCCGAAGATCCTTCTGCCTTTCGCCCTGGCCGTGGAGAAGTTTGCCGTGGAGGGGCTGCAGCTCTTCGGCAGCGACGGCGACCGGCTGATGGTGATCGATAAGATCGGCGGCCAGCTGGCGGGCCATGACGAGAGCCTCGCGGTCACCGACTTCTTCCTCGATGCGCCGGGCATAGGTTTTTCCATGCACGGCGATATGGATCTCGGCCGGAACTGGCATCTCGATCTGCTCGGGCGTTGGTGGCTTTCCGACTACGGTTTTCATCCCATCGACGGCACCTTTTCCCTCTTCGGTCCTCTCAACGCCCCGAAAGTCACTTTTGCGGTCAACAGCTCGGGCGGAATTCAGGTGCAGGGTCAGGTGCAAAACCTTCTGCAAAGCCCGGAATGGACGGCGACCGTCACCGCCTGGCACACCGATCTGTCGGTACTGATCGAGGATTGTCCGGAGATAAAGCTGAAGAGCTTTCTCGGCAAGGTGTCGGGCGATATCGAAGGCTATCGGGGCCATGCCACGGCGCAAGGGGATTGGGGGAAGCAGCGGGACATGCAGCTTAATGCTCAACTCACCGCCGACTGGATGGGGATTGCTTTCGACGCATTGCGGATCGACAGCGGCGAGTCCAGCGCCGTCGCCGAAGGGGGCAGGATCTCCTGGCGCAAGATCTTCGACTGGCAGGGAAAATTCCACTTTGTCGATTTCGACCCATCGGTGTTCACCGAGGCCCTGCAGGGGGAAGTGACCGCCGATTTCAGCAGCCGGGGCGATGTCCGAGAGGACATCCCGGACGACTATGGGGTGGATATTTCCTTTGATATCGAAAGACTCGAAGGCCATTTGCACGGCGAGCCGATTGCGGCATCCGGTAATCTGCAGCTGACCGAAAACGACCTCCGCACCGACGGCCTTATTTTGAAGAGCGGTCAGGTGGAGGGGGTTGCCCATGTTGATAAGGGAATGATTTCATGGGACGACCAGGTTATCTGGGATGGCGAGATCCGCCTGAAAAACTTTAATCCGGAAGGATTGTTTCCCGATTTTCCCGGCCGGATCAACGGCGAATTCTCCGGTCGCGGCAGCTTTACCGACAGCGGCCCGGAAGGGTTTGTGAAGATCCATGGCATCTCGGGCCGGCTGCGAGATCAGGAATTGGCCGGCGAAGGGGAAATCCGGCTGGTCGGCGAGACGCTTCGCACGAAGGGACTCTTCCTCCGGAGCGGGGCCTCAGAACTGGTGGTGGAGGGGCAGGCAGGCGATGACTTTGCTCTCGACTTCACCTTCTCCTCGCCGAATATCGGCACGCTGCTGCCGGACAGCGAGGGGACCGTCAAAGTGCAGGGCAGTCTGCGGGGCAGTCCTCAGGAACCGCTGGTCGATGCCGATCTGACCGGGTCAGCCTTCCGCTACGGAGACTATAGCTTTGCCAGGTTGCAGGCCGAGATGCAGGCCGGGTTCTGGCCGGAAGGAGGACTCAAGGGGTTTATTGCCGGCACGAAGATGAAAATCTCGGGTATGCCCCTCGACCAGGGTCGGATCGATTTTTCCGGCACGATGCAGGCCCAGGAGATTTCCGCCGCCGTTTCCGGTGATGCGGGTCAACTGAAGGTGCGGGCCAAGGCGGCGCATCGGGATGATTGGACCGGCGAAGTCGCAGGCTTTCAGCTGAATTCCACATACTACGGCACTTGGCGGCAGCAGCGAAATGCTTCCTTTACCGCCGCAAGCGACACCTTTTCCTTGGAAAAACTGTGCATCACCGACGACCACAGCAATATCTGCGCCGGCGGTGAACTGCAGCTGACGGATATCCTGCGCTGGCAGGCGGAGGGCAGCCTCGATGCGGTGTCCATCGACTGGCTCAACCGTTTGAAGCTGATGAAGTCGCCGATAGACGGCATGATCTCCGCCGAATTTACAGCCGCCGGCGACAGCCGCAGGATCTCCTCGGCCACGGCTGCGGTCAGCCTGCCGGAAACCGCTGTGGCGCTCGCCCTGGAGGATGAGGAATTCAGCGCCGTCCATTTCCAGGACACCCGTCTTTCCCTGAATATTGCCGATTCCCGGCTGCAGGCCGAATTTTCCACCGGCATGAAAAACGGCAGCCGGGTGCAGGCGACCGCCGATGTTCCGGGAGCTGGCGATTTCGACGCGACGCTTCCCGCCCTCCCGCTTGCCGGCCGGCTGGAACTGGCCAATTTCGATCTGGCGGTGCTTTCCGCCGTTACCGGCTACGGCGTGGAGCCGACCGGCCGGGTCAACAGTTCCTTCGTTCTGGGCGGGACGCTGGGCAAACCGGTGCTCACCGGCGACGGCAAGATTGAGGGCGGCGGTATTGCTCTTCCCTACCAGGGCATCATGCTGGAAAATATTACGGCCTCCATCGAGGCCGGCGAGAATGCGGCCAAGATCGCCTGCCGGGCGACGTCGGGGCCGGGCGAGCTAAAGGCCGACGGCATTCTCCGCTACGGGGACAGCGGCGTCGAAGGGGTGTTGCAGGTCCGGGGCAAGAACTTTCTCCTCGTCAATCTGCCGGAGTATACCTTCCGCGTGACGCCGGATGTGCTCTTTCGCTTCAGCGGGAACAAGGGAGATGTCAGCGGCGTGGTTAAAGTCCCCTATGGCATGATCACCCCGGAAGAAATGACCGATGCCGTAAAGACCTCCGAAGACGTGATCCTGGTCAACGGCAGGAAGGAGATCAAGGAGGATGGCTGGCCGTTCGCCCTCGATCTCGACGTGCAGGTCGGCGACGATGTGCGCATCGACGGCTACGGTCTCGCCGGCAGGCTGACCGGGCAGCTGAATATCAAAACCGGGAGGGACGAACTCCTCACCGGCAAGGGCGAATTGGACCTGGTGGAAGGGAAGTTCTCCCTCTACGGCCGGACCTTCGACATCGAGCGGGGCCGGGTGCTGTTCACCGGCGGGCCGATCGAAAACCCCGGCGTCGATATCCGGGCCCAGAAAAAAGTCGGCGAAGAGGAAGCCAAGGATAAGGCGTACACGGTCGGCGTCGATATCAGCGGCCTGGTCCAGGATCTGCAGTACCACCTGTTTTCCGATCCTTACATGGACGATACCGAAATCCTGTCGATGATGATCGTCGGCCATTCCCTGGCCGACTCCAGCGAGGAGGACAGCAGTCTGATCGAGGCTGCCGCCACCACCCTTGGCCTGAAAGGCAGCACCAACTTCATGCAGGGCATCGGTTCCGTCCTCCACCTCGACGATCTCCACCTGGAGGGGAGCAGCACCAAGGAGAACGTTTCCCTGGTGGTCGGCAAGAGGGTCACCAAGGATCTCTATATCGGCTATGACATCAATATGTTCAATCAGCTCGGCGAATTTCGGGTCCGCTACAATCTGGATCGGGGCTTCTCCATCGAAACCCGCAGCTCGTCGGAGTCGACCGGCGCCGATTTTCTCTATTCCTTCGAGAAGTAGGGACGAAAATATTTCGCCCTATGGTGATAGCCCTGTTCAACCGGCTTTTTCGTAAGATCCCAGGATTTTCACCCTGCCGACTTTGCCGATTTCAGTCAGGGCTTCCCTGACCTGCGGTTCGTCACGATGACCGGCCAGACCGATAAAGAAGTGGTATCTGCCGAATTCTTCCTTGGTCGGCCGGGAGGTAATGGCCAGCAGGTTGATCTTTCGCTTTGAGAAGGAGGAAAGGATCTTTTCCAGCAGGCCCGGATGATCGTCGTCGTTGACGATGATGATCGAGGTTTTGCAGTTCGGCGAGGTGCACGCGGGATGCGGGGTGTGCCGGCCGGCGAGAACGAAAAAGCGGGTGCGGTTGTTGGGATAATCGTTGATGTTATCGAGCAGCAGCGGAAAGTCGCCGGGTTCGACGAACTGGTCCGGGACGATGGCTGCGCACGGCTCTGCATCGCTTCTCATCCGTACCAGGGCCTCGGTGTTCGATTCGGTGGTGACGATTTCCGCAGGCGCAGGCAGGCTTTCGATGAAGTCGGTGCACTGGCCGCGGCTGACGAACTGAACATAGAGCCGTTTGATCTGTTTCAGCTCGGGAACGGCGGCAACGCAGGAAAAGGTGATCGGGATGATGATTTCCCCGACGATTTTAAGGTCGAAGGCGACCAGCAGGTCGAGAACCACGGGAATAAAGCCTTCCGACAGGTTTTCGATCGGAACGATGCCGTAATGATTCACGGCATCGACGGCCTGAAAGACCTTTTTGATCGAACTGCAATAGACGAGGTCTGCATCGCCGCCAAGAGAGACGCGAAATTCCTGAGCAACCCGGTCGGAGAAGGTTCCGGCTGGTCCCAGGGTGGCTATGGTGGGCTTATTGTTCACTGGGTGTTCCTATCCTGCATTGTTGAGTGAGTTTGATTCCGATACAGCTGTCCCTTTTCATGCGGAGGCATTGTAACTCCTCCGGGTAACATTTCCCATCTCATAACCATAGCCTGCCGGCCGCGGCTCTACCAGGTCTTACAAACCGACGATAGATCTTCCGGTAAAACCAGGAGATCAGCGGCCATATACTTCCAGTTCTGCAAGTCCGATGTTTTGGGTGCCGGCGCTCGCGGCGGTCACCGTCACCCGTACGCGACTCGTCACCACCGGCCCGAATCGAACCTCCACTCCTGCGCCTGAGTTGGTCAGCGCTCCCACCGTGACCGTCGAACCGTCACTGAAGGTGAGGGTGGCCCCGGTAATCTGGTCATCGCTGTTCGGCCGGTCGTACAGCACTATACGGTCTATCTGATAGGTTGTGGTCCAGTTGAGCTCAAGCCATGCCCCCGCTCGCTGGCCGAGCGTCGCCCATTCCTTTGTGTAATCACCGGGATAGCCGTCGACCACTCTATCCACCGCCTTCACCGCCTGCTGATTGGTGCCCGTGTTCTGGGAAGAGGCCGTCACAGCCGCGAGGGAGGCGACGTTGCTGCCGGTTGGCGTACCCGCCGTAACCGTGACGTTCACCGTATCGGCATTACTGTCCAGCTGTCCGTCGTTCACGATCAGGCTGAAGGTAAGTACCGTATTCGTTGTGAGGCCTGTGGGGGCGGTGAAACCCGGGGTGGCCGAAGTACTATTCAGCGTTACCGCCTGTCCTGCGGTCTGACTCCAGCGATAACTCAGCGCGTCACCGTCGGGATCCGAACTGGCGCGACCGTCCAGAGTCACGGCTGCCCCTGCCGTCACCGTCTGATCGGCCCCCGCATTCGCCACTGGCATGCTATTGCCGCCCGACGCCGGGACACCGTAAACCTCAAGTTCCGCGAGACCGATATTTTGACTGCTCGCGCTCACGGCGGTCACCGTCACCCGCACGCGACTCGTCACTACCGGTCCGAACCGAACCTCCACCCCTGCGCCTGAGTTGGTCAGCGGACCCACCATCACCGTCGAACCGTCGCTGAAAGCAAGTGTGGCACCGGTAATCTGGTCATCGTTGTTCGGCCGGTCGTGCAGCACTATGCGGTCAATCTGGTAGGTCGTGCTCCAGTTGAGCTCAAGCCAGGCCCCCGCCTTCTGGCCTAGCGTCGCCCATTCCTTTGTATAGTCGCCGGGGTAGCCGTCCGCCACCCCGTCCACCGCCTTCACCGCCTGCTGGTTGGTGCTCGTGTTCTGGGAAGAGGCTGTGACTGCAGCGAAGGCGGCGATGCTGTTTCCGGTTGGCGTACCGGCAGTAACCGTGACGTTCACCGTGTCGGCACTACTGTCCAGCCGTCCGTCGTTCACGATCAGGCTGAAGGTAAGTACTATATTCGACGTGAGACCGGTGGGGGCGGTGAATCCAGGGGTGGCAGAGGTGCTATTGGTCAGCGTTACCGTCTGCCCCGCGGTCTGATTCCAGCGATAACTCAGCGCGTCGCCGTCGGGGTCCGAACTGGCGCGCCCGTCCAGCGTTACGGCTGCCCCTGCCGTCACCGTCTGATCAGCCCCTGCATTCGCAATCGGCATTCTATTGCCGCCCGACGCCGGGACACCATATACCTCAAGTTCGGCCAGACCAATGTTTTGAGTGGTCGCGCTGACGGCGGTCACCGTCACCCGTACGCGACTTGTCGCCACCGGCCCGAACCGAACCTCCACCCCCGCTCCGGAGTTGGTCAGCGGACCAACCGTCACCGTCGAACCGTCGCTGAACGTAAGCGCGGCCGCGATAATCTGGTCTTCGCTGTTCGGCCGGTCGTGCAGCACTACGCGGTCAATCTGATAGGTTGAGGTCCAGTTGAGCTCAAGCCACGCCCCCGACTTCTGGCCGAGCGTCGCCCATTCCTTTGTGTAATCGCCGGGGTAACCGTCCACAACCCCGTCCACCGCCTTCACCGCCTGCTGGTTGGAGCCGTCGTTCTGGGAGGATGCCGTCACCGCCGCCAGCGAGGCAATGTTGGAGTTCGTTGATCCACCGTCATGGACCCATACCGAGACATGATCCGGCAAACTCTGAAAGAGACCATCACTCACTATGAGCTCAAAAGCCAGCACATCGTTCTCCACAAGGGTGGCTGGAGCCAGAAAACTCGGCCTTGCCGTCGTGGCTCCAATGAGCGTTACAGGTTTTCCGCTCACTTGCCGCCATTGATAAGTCAAGGCGGTGCCGTCGGGGTCGCTGCTGCCCGAACCGTCGAGTTGTACGTTCTGGCCCTGGATTACCGCCTGGTCCGTGCCCGCATCGACGCGCGGCGGTCGATTTCCGCCACGTACAGCCTGTGCCCAGTTCACTTCATCCTTATGGATAAATGCACTCAGAAAAATGTTGTCACCACCTCCCTGACTGGCATGTGACTGGAGCGCAAGGTATTTCAGATTGGCAAATAGATCCCGAGATTGCATCGGTAAGGGGACATCCAGACTGAGCCGTTGGTTCCATTGCACCCCAGCCATGGCTAGTTCGGGAGGCTCCTCAAAATAACCTTGCGGATCAAGTTCGTTGGGCCACGAAAAGCTGCCGCTGAATGGATCACTGCTCCAAACCAGCGACTTTTCGAGGGTGGGAGAGTAGCTTGGATTCGCCGCCGTGACTGCGAGCACCGCATCGCGGACAGCAAGAAATGTCGCGACATGATCGGGGTGCTTATCGAAGTCGGCGGTCGTGAGGATATGTTGAGGCCGGCGAGTGGCGATAATATCCCTGAGATCAAGAACGAGATTGTAGCTATTGTAGGTTGCGGATGCCCCAAAGCGGTACCTATGGTAATCCATACCTCCGAGGCCTCGGTCGCCGTACGTGGTCGACTGACCGAAGTATGTAGTGAAAACGGAATTCGGATCCTTGAAGTCGTTATACAACACTCCTAGATGCCCGTCCGGATAGCCCAGGAAGATCAGATCTTCCTCGGAGGTCCCCAGGTTGCCGACCTGCCCATTGACGGCCTCGTCTTGACGCAGATAACCTTGAGCGGTGCCAGTAAAGTCGCCATTCGTAATATAGACGACGGTGACCTGTTCACGTCTCGTTGTGGCCGCATAGGTAATACCCGCGGCAATGAGGATATCATCGTCGGGATGGGGAGAGACGATCAGAATACTTGCTTGAGTATCGCTTGCGCCGAGCCATACGAGAAAAAAAGTTATGACTATACACCTAATCTGCTGCTTCATTTCTGGCCCTCCAATTAAAAGATGATGGTTGTTAAGACATCGCTCTGTGAGGCCACCCTAAAAAACAGCTATCTCTGCAAGAAATCGTTATATTAATGGCGAGAATAAAGAAAGTTATGATATGCGGGCGAATGGTAAGATTGTAATGTCAATTCTAGATTACGGTGTATTGTATAATCCGGTATTCCCATTAATGCGGATGCCGAATGTTTGCTAAACTGAGGTGAAATCATTACTTGTTGAGTAATAGAGATAATGACATGCATACTATGAACGAGGTAGATCAGTGTGATCTATAAAACCATTATTTTCAATATGTTGCTGGTCTCAATGGTAGTGTTTCTTGTGAAAAGGTTGATGCTGAGATTATAAATCTTGCTTAATAAACCCTGATACCAATACTATTATTATGAAATACGGAAATGTATATTTGTTCTGCTTCTCTAAATTTTTGGCCCATCATAGTCTACATGAATCGACGATCAATAATACCCTTCGATGTGAGCGGGCGCCAGATTTATTCAATATTGAGTTATAAAAAAGTTAGGATAAAATATTTTAACATGAAATTTTCATGTATGTTTAGACCCGGCCCGAAAAGTCCGGCCGGACTCAGGGTGTAACGGCGATCTTGGATTTCACTGATTTTGATGTGCTTGGTCGTCGCAGAGCCGCTTGCCCATACTGGCCACTTCGTCGACGGCAAAGCCAAGGCGGCGGTAGAATTCCATCGCCTGAACGTTGGTATGTCGCACCTGAAGATTGATCTTCGGACAGCCGAGTTTCTGCAGCCGCCGTTCCGCCTCGGCCACCAGCTGACGGCCGAAGCCGCGGCGGCGATGATCCGGTGCCACGGCCAGGTAGTTGAGCCAACCCCGGTGGCCTTCGTAGCCGGCCATGACGCCGGCGACGATTTCGCCGGCCAGGAGACCGACCAGGAACAGCTCCGGCTGGACGGCGAGCTTTCGTTCGATATCCCGGTGGGGATCGTTGTAGGCGCGCAGAAGATCGCAGTCCTGCCATAACCGGATCACCGCATCCTCGTCTTCCGGCCGGAAGGGACGTATGGTCAGAGAGGTTAGAGAGGTCGGCATCTTCAAATTTCCTCGAAGCGGTTTTTCTCTCGATTTTTCCGGACATGGCCGGCGCGAAAAACGCGACCGTTCATGGCGATGTAAACCCCCGGCGGCAGGGCCTGGACGGCGCCCAGGGCGCAGCCGATATTGAAGACTGCATCGCTGGTCTTGAACAGTGCGGGTTCCAGGGCACCGGTCAGGACCACGGTCTTACCGGCGATGTGCTGCAGGGCCTCGGCGGTCTGCACCATGGTGTCGGTGCCGTGGGTGATGAGAATCCTGCTACAGGCGTCGTCAGCCACGGCGGCAGCGACCAGCCCTCGATCCTCGTCGGTCATGTCCAGGCTGTCCTTGCGCATCAGCGAGTTGACCGAGTAGGCGATCGACAGGTTCAATTCGCCGAGGACCCGTTCGATATTCGGCGGTCCGACCTCGTACTGGCTTTTGGCATCGAAATAGACTTTGTCGATGGTGCCGCCGACGGCGATAATGGAAATTTCGGTATTCTGCATAATGTCTCCTGCAAGCGGATGTACGGGGAAACGATTCCGGACAGATGGTGGGGAATCGATCGGACCTGCAAGTTTTCGCCTTGCTTTTCCGACAAGATGTTAACATATAATGAAAAATTTAGTACCTTAGAAATTCCTTTCCTGTTTTTAGAAAGGAATTTCTAAGGTACTTATCCCCCATAGGGGGGTAGAAAAACAGTATTGTTCGGCACCTGCCGGGCAGACTCCTGAGGAGAACGGGCGGCGTGGCAGACAAAAAACAGCCGGTAACGGTGCTGGTGGTGGACGACGATCAGGTGCATCGCTATATGCTCTGCACCATGCTGAAAGATTGGGGCTGGCGCACGGTCGAGGCCGATGACGGGACCACGGCGGTCGCGGCCGTCGAAAAACATCACTACGACGCGGTGCTAATGGATGTCCGCATGGCCAGGATGGACGGCCGGGAGGCCTTCACCCGGATACAGATGATCCGCCCCGCTCTGCCGGTCATCATCATGACCGCCTACTCCTCGGTGGAAGATGCGGTCGATGTGATTCAGCAGGGGGCCTACGACTATCTGACCAAGCCGCTCGACTTCGACCGGTTGCGCCTGGCGCTCCTGCGAGCGGTCGACCATCAGCAGGTGACGAGCAGAAAGCAGGCGAAGGCGGTGGATGAAGGAGCCCAGCCGCAGCTTATCACGGCTCTCATCGGCTCGTCTCCGCCGATGCTGGAACTTCTCGAAATGATCGGCTATGTGGCGCCCACTGAGGCGACGGTGCTGATCTACGGCGAATCGGGCACCGGCAAGGAGCTGGTCGCCGAGGCTCTGCATGCCAACAGCGAACGGCGTCATAAACCCTTCGTCAAGGTGAACTGCGCGGCCCTGGCCGAGACTCTCCTCGAATCGGAACTTTTCGGCCACGAAAAAGGCGCCTTTACCGGGGCCGAGAGACGGCGGGAGGGCAAGTTCGTCCAGGCCGACGGCGGGACGCTCTTTCTGGACGAGATCGGCGATACCTCCCAGGCCATGCAGGTGAAGCTGCTGCGGGTCCTGCAGGAGCAGGAACTGCAGCGGGTCGGCGGCGAGGAGACGATCAAAGTCGACGTGCGGATCATCGCCGCCACCAACCGCAAGCTGGAGGAAGAGGTGGCAAAGAATGCCTTCCGCGAGGATCTCTATTACCGGCTGAACGTGGTCATGCTCACCGTCCCCCCTCTACGGGACCGTGGTGAAGACATCCCGCAGCTCGTCGCTTTTTTTGCCGGAAAATTCGCGGAGAAAAACCGCCGGGTGCTCGACCGCATTACCGAGGACTGCATGGCGCTGCTCTGCCGCTATCCTTGGCCGGGCAATGTCCGGGAGCTGGAAAATGCCATCGAGCGGGGGATCATTCTGATGCGGGGCACCGAGCTGACCGAAAAGAGCCTGCCGCTCGCCATTCAAAAACAGATGATCCGTGAGGAACCGCCGCGGCCGGGCGACGGCGAACCGGTATCCCTGCTCGATGCCGAAAAACAGCTGGTATTCAGGACGCTTGCCGAAACCGGCGGCAACAAAAGCGAGGCGGCGCGCCGGCTGAAAATCACCCGCAAAACGCTACTGAATAAATTGAACAGGTACGGTGACGGATGACATCACCTTATCTCTTGCCGGATTTCTTTTCCTTGTCTTCCTCTTTTCGCCCGAGTTTATTGTCTTTTTTTACCTTTCCCCGACCTTTCATATTGTCTCTCGTCTACTTGACAAGGAAAAATCGGCTACTTATTGTTCGCACAAGTTAAGATTTTGCCTATCCGAGGGGACGCCGACGGGGGTGATCTCTCTTGGTAACGGTTTAACAGGAAAGAGAAAAATTGAAGGGAGGAAGAGGTGAGCGAGGAAAAATTGAGCGAAGAGCTTCAGGAGGAGACTGAAGTTGCAGTCGAGGTCGATGACGCCTCCGAGACCCCCGAGCCGACAGCTAAAGAGCCTGAACAGGAGGCGCGTGACTTGACGAAGGAACTCAGTGAGGCCCAGGATGAAGTTGCCAGTCTTCGCGACAGGTTGCTGCGGATGGCAGCGGACACCGAAAATTTCAAGAAGCGGGTCGAGCGCGAACGGCTGGCCGGCCTGAAATACGCCGGCGAATCGATTTTCCGCGAGATTCTGCCCGTGGTCGACAACCTGGAAAGGGCTGTGGAGCAGGGCAATCCGGAGGGCGGGGACACGGAGAAAAGCGTGCAGGCCCTGCACGAAGGTGTGCAACTGACTCTTAAGAGTCTCGTTAACATTCTGGAGAAGTTCGAAGTGAAGCCGATCGAAAGTACCGGCAAGCCCTTCGATCCGCAGCAGCAGGATGCCATGACCATGGAAGAGAGCGACACCATCCCGGCCAATCATGTGCTGAGAGAATTTCAAAAGGGATACTACTACAAGGACCGGTTATTAAGAGCCGCCAAAGTTGTGGTTTCCTCAGGGAAAACCGATACAAAATCCTAAGGATATCAAAGATTGGAATGCAAAGTGAATCCCTTGACAAAAAAGGGAGAATGACAACTTTTAAGAAGGTTGCTACTACCGCGGGGTAGGGTAATCAAAATAACGGAGTTTGCGAGAACGGATAGATTCATCCGCAGCGAACGATTCAAGGAGAGAGAAGATGGGTAAAATTATCGGAATTGACTTGGGTACCACCAATTCATGTGTGGCGATTATGGAAGGGGGTGACCCGAAAGTTATTGCCAATACCGAAGGGAACAGAACAACTCCCTCGGTTGTGGCCTTTACCGACAGTGACGAACGGTTGGTAGGGCAGGTAGCCAAACGTCAGGCAGTCACCAACCCGACCCGCACGCTGCATGCGATCAAACGTCTCATCGGCCGGAAGTTTTCCGATGCGGAAGTCAAGCGGTCGATCGAAATAAGTCCGTTCAAGATCGTCGAGGGACCTCACGGCAGCGTCTCGGTCGATGTGAACGGCAAGAGTTATCGCCCGGCCGAGATTTCGGCGATGGTTTTGGCCAAGATGAAGCAGACCGCCGAGGAATACCTGGGCGAAGAAGTCACCGATGCGGTCGTTACCGTACCTGCCTATTTCAACGACTCCCAACGTCAGGCCACCAAGGACGCGGGCAAGATCGCCGGACTGAACGTCCTGCGTATCATCAACGAGCCTACCGCCGCCTCGCTGGCCTATGGTCTTGACAAGAAGAAGGAAGAGAAAATTGCCGTATACGATCTCGGCGGCGGCACTTTCGATATCTCCATCCTGGAAATCGGCGACGGCGTTTTCGAGGTCAAATCGACCAACGGCGACACCTTTCTCGGCGGCGAAGACTTCGATATGCGGATAGTCAACTGGCTGGCTGACGAGTTCAAACGTGAACAGGGCATCGATCTGAGAAAAGATAAAATGGCTCTGCAGCGCCTGAAAGAAGAGGCGGAAAAGGCGAAGATGGAACTCTCCACCACCAAGGAGACCGACATCAATCTGCCGTTCATCACCGCCGACGCCTCCGGTCCCAAACATCTCAATCTGAAACTGAGCCGAGCGAAACTCGAGAGCTTGGTTGAGGATCTGGTCGATCGCACCGTCGGTCCCTGTCGCACCGCGCTGAAGGATGCCGGTCTTTCCGCTTCAGAAATCGACGAGGTTATCCTGGTCGGCGGCATGACCCGTATGCCGCTGGTCCAGCAGAAAGTCAAAGAGATTTTCGGCAAAGATCCCCATAGGGGCGTGAATCCCGACGAGGTTGTGGCCATCGGAGCGGCCATCCAGGGCGGCGTGCTCCAGGGCGATGTGAAAGACGTCCTGCTCCTCGACGTAACGCCTCTCTCCCTTGGGATCGAGACTCTTGGCGGTGTCACCACCAAGCTGATCGAGAAGAACACCACGGTGCCGACCAAGAAGAGCCAGATCTTCTCCACCGCCGCCGACAACCAGCCGGCCGTATCGATCCACGTCCTGCAGGGCGAGCGGGAGATGGCTCAGGACAATAAGACCATCGGCCGCTTCGAGCTGTCCGACATTCCGCCCGCACCGCGCGGCGTGCCGCAGATCGAAGTGACGTTCGATCTCGATGCCAACGGTATTCTCCATGTCGGGGCCAAGGATCTGGGTACCGGCAAGGAGCAGTCGATCCGCATCACCGCCTCCTCCGGTCTGACCAAGGATGAGATCGAGCGGATGACCAAGGATGCCGAACTGCATGCCGAAGAGGATAAACGGCGCAAGGAACTGGTCGAGACCCGCAACCAGGCGGACGCCATGATCCATGCCACCGAAAAGAGCCTGAAGGATCTGGGCGACAAGGTGGACGCCGCGACCCGCGGCAATGTCGAGAAGGAAATCGCCAACGTCAAGAGCGTGAAGGATGGCGACGATGTCGCGGCCATCAAGGCGGCGGTCGAAGCCCTCACCCAGGCCTCCCATAAGCTGGCCGAACTCATGTACCAGCAGGCCGCCAAGGAAAACCCGGATGCCGGTGGCGACCCAGCAGGCGGCGGCAAGACCAAGAAGAACGACGATGACGTGGTAGACGCCGACTTCGAAGAGGTCAAGTAAGTACAAGGGATGAGGACTGAGGACTGGGGACTGAGGATGTTCACTCAGTCCTCATAGCTCAGTCCTCATAGCTCAAAATACATAGATCGGGAGCAGGGGAATTCGGTTTCCCCTCTCCCTTTTTTTTTATTTTTACGGTAAGGTACCGGACCGAAAACACCTCGTCTTTTTTCCCGTTCATCCAATACATGTAGGAATGTCATGAAAATCTTATCAGGAATCCAACCTTCCGGTCAGCTCCACATCGGCAATTACTTCGGCATGATGCAGACCATGATCGCCAATATGGAACGTTCCGAGCTCTATGTCT
>MGTI01000037.1:16082-27368 GCA_001799365.1 Desulfobacterales bacterium GWB2_56_26
TTTTCTCCTATCCGGTGCTGATGGCCGCCGACATTCTCCTCTATCAGGCGGATCGGGTGCCGGTGGGCAAGGATCAGAAGCAGCATCTGGAGGTGGCTCGGGATCTCGCCATCAAGTTCAACAACGAGTACGGCGAGACTTTTGTGATCCCCGAACCGGCGATCGACGAGTCGACGGCCATCGTGCCCGGCCTTGACGGTCAGAAGATGTCGAAATCCTACGGCAACACCATCCCCATTTTCATGGAGGGCAAAGAGCTGAAGAAACGGGTTATGGCCATCGAAACCGACGCCACCCCGGTCGAGGCGCCGAAGGACCCGGACAAGTGCAATCTCTACAAGATCATGAAACTCTTTGCCACCCCTTCGCGGATGGCGGAGATCAATAAACTCTATGTGAACGGTGGGGCGGCCTACGGTTACCTCAAGCTGGAACTGCTCGATCTGTTGAACGAAAAGTTCGGCGAGGCCCGCAAGAAGAAGGCCGAACTGCTCGGTGACAAGGAGATGCTCCGGGCGATTCTCGGCAAAGGCCGGGACAAGGCCCGCGCGAAGGCGACCGTGACCCTCGATCTGGTGCGCGACCGGGTCGGTTTGAAGTATTGATTCCGTATTCCCAATTGGCGTAGGGTGCGCCGTGCGCACCTGTTGTTTTTTCCGGTGCGCACGGCGCACCCTACGGAACATGCGGAACGAATCGTTCGATTTCGAAGGCAAGTACGCACCTGTCGTTTTTTGGTGAGCTCGGCACCCTACGAAAATGTCATCATTCACAGGCGTAGGGTGCGCCGTGCGCACCGTTTTCTATCATTCACGGGAAGGGGGAGGCAGATCATGTCCTACGGCATAACCAGGGCAGAGGCTCTGGAACTGGTTCGGTCCCATTTACACAACGAAAATCTGGTCAACCACTCGCTGGCAGCCGAAGCTGTACTGCGGGCGGCGGCCGCCCGACTCGGGGAAGATCAGGAAAAATGGGGGCTGGCCGGCTTGCTGCACGATCTCGATTCCGAAAGCCAGCCGGAGCTGGCTACTCACACCCGGGAGACAGCAGCCATCCTGAAGGATAAAGGCGTGGAACCTGAAATAGTCGAGGCCATCCGTCTGCACAATCCCACTGCCTGGCCGGGCGAAGAGCGGACTACCCGCTTTCACTTTGCTTTGGCGGCAGGCGAGACGATAACTGGACTTATTATCGCCGCGGCTCTGATCAATCCCGAAAAGAAGCTGGCGGCCGTGAAAGCCAAGTCGGTAAAGAAACGGTACAAGGAGAAAGCCTTCGCCCGCGGCGCCGATCGCGACATCATCGCCGAATGCGAGAAGGCAGGCATCCCCTTAGCCGAATTCTGCGAGTTGAGTCTTCTCGCCATGCAGGAGATCGCTGGCGACATCGGTTTGTAGGGGCGAAAAATTTTCGCCCGCCGACTATGATGGGCGAAAAATTTTTCGCCCCTACCGAATCCCAAATCCCCCGGCCCCATGAAAAGAGAAAGTCATAGTTTTATTTGGCTCAAACATTTCGTCCTCGCCGTGGCGATGCTGGTACTGCTGACTGCCTGCGGTGCCTCGCCCGGTTATCATCATCTGGTCGTGCTGGGCGATCCCCATCTGCCGGGCCGGCATCTTGAAGTAAAGGAAGACGCTCTCGCCACGATAAATTCCTGGCCGGATGTCGAGCTGGTGGTGGCGGTGGGGGATATCTGCCTCGATTACGGCACGGATGCAGAGTATGCCGCGGCGAAGGATTTTTTTGCAAAATTGCACAAACCGCTGGTAGCCATTACCGGCAATCACGACTACCTGTACGAGACCCCTTCGGGCTCGGCAGGCGGGCTCATCGCCGGCAGCAGGGAGAGTCAGGAGGCAAAGCTCGAGAAGTTTGCCGAAACCTTCGAGATGGAGAGCCTCTATTCCAGCAGGCATATGGGGAAATATCTGTTGATTTTCCTCTCGGCCGACAATCCGGAATTCCAGATCGGCATATCCGACGCGCAGCTCGACTGGCTGCGTCGCGAATTGTCGGAGAACCACAAAAGCCCAACCATCATTTTCTTCCATGGGCCGCTTAAGGGCACTCTGCGGGATTACCGGCATTGGGTCAATAAGCCCGCAGCCATAGCCCAGCCCGGCGAAAAATTGCACGAGATCCTGGCCGACAACCGGCAGGTCTTCCTCTGGGTTTCGGGCCACACCCACACCCCGCCGTCCGAAGAAAGCTATGCTTCGCCGATCAACCTCTACGACAGGCGGATCACCAATATCCACAACACGGATATGAACAAGGGACAGGTCTGGACCAACTCCCTGTACCTGCATCCCGATAAAGTCATGGTGAAAACTTACTCCCATCAGGACAAGGCCTGGCTGCCGCAGTTCGACCGTGCCATTCTCCCACCGGAGCTGTAACGGGAGAAGCCGACGGGTGCTCGCGGGAACAAAAGCTCCCCTCCGACGTTCGGTGAAACCGGCGAAAAGAAGCATCTTTCCATTAAATTCCTGTACTTTTTGGCAGTTGCCGCCATACAATTCGAGAAGGAAATAACGACGCCGGACCACGGGCATCCTCGGCTCCCTTTGCACTCCGATCATTTCTTTTGGTAACCTCCACGACCTTGACAATGGCTGCGATGGCTGATCAATTCTCCCCCGAAGAAACCCTCGAAAAAGCAGCGCCCCTGGCGAGCGAGATAAGATATCAAGCCATCTTTGAACAGGCCGCCGGCGGTATCGTCCACTGTTCTCTTGACGGGCATTTCATCAAGATCAACGAAAGTTTTGCCGATTTCGTCGGCTATAAGCGGGAAGAGCTTCAGCCGCTTGGTTGCGCCGCGGTCACGTTCCCCGAGGATGTCGATGAAGACCTGATCGGGATCGAGAAACTGCTTTCGGGTGAATTTTCGCGGTATGAACGGGATAAGCGGTTTGTCCGCAAGGATGGTACGGTTGTCTGGGGCCACGTGACCATGTCGCTTATGCTGGACGAGGCCGGCCAGCCGGTGGAACTGCTGGCGGTCATCCAGAACATCCATGACCGGAAAATGGCGGAAGAGGCCCTGGCCGAGAGCGAGCACCACCATCGGGTGATTTTTGAAAACTCACCGCTCGGCATGATCCGGTTCGATGCCGAAGGTACGATTCGCGACTGCAACGCCAAATTTATTCAGCTGGCGGGGGCCAGCCGGGAAAAACTCATCGGCTTCAACACCGCCCGCCAGAGCAGCCCGAAGATGCAGGCGGCTCTCAGGAAAGCCCTGGCGGGCGAGCCTTCGGTGTATGAAGGCGAGTATACGTCTATTACCGGCGGGAAATCCGCCTGCCTGCGGGTGGTGTTCAATCCGGTTACCCCGGGAGAGTCTCCCTCGGCGGTTATCGCGACGCTTGAGGATATTGCCAGCCGCCGGCTCGCCGAAGAGACGATCGAGCGCCGGATCCTTTCTCTCACCCAGCCGCTGGACAATACGCCGGGAATCGCCTTCGAAGATCTTTTCAACCTGGAGGAGATTCAGCGTCTGCAGAACGAGTTTTCCGGCGCAACCGGGGTTGCCTCGATCATCACCCGGACCGACGGCTCACCGATCACGAAACCGAGCAATTTTACCCGACTGTGCCGCGATATTATCAGAAAGTCGCCAAAAGGATGGAGCAACTGCTGTGCTTCCGACGCAGCTCTGGGCCGACTGTCAAAGGAAGGCCCTCTCGTTCAGCCATGCCTCAGCGGCGGGCTGTGGGATGCCGGCGCCGGCATTTCCGTGGGCGGCCATCATATTGCCAACTGGCTGATCGGCCAGGTTCGCGACGAAACCCAGAGCGAGGCGAAGATCCGGAACTATGCCCGCGAGATCGAGGTGGATGAGGACGAGGCGGCCGAGGCCTTCCTGGAAGTCCCGGTGATGTCGCAACACCGCTTCGAGACGGTCAGCCGCGCTCTCTACACGCTTGCCAACCGTCTGTCGACCTCCGCCTACCATAACGTCCTGCAGGCCCGTTTCATTGCCGAAATCAAGGAGAAAGAGGACAAACTGCGGGAGAGTGAAAATCGCCTGCGCTTCGCCCTGGAGGGTGCCAACGACGGTCTCTGGGACGCCAATCTGCCGGCCGCGACGGTCTATTTCAGCGAACGGAGTCATGAAATTCTTGGCTTTTGCCCCGAAGAGCGCAACAGCCTCATGAACGACTGGAAGTCGCTGGTCCATCCCGATGACTTTCAGCAAACCTGGGAGAAAATCGTCGATCACTTCAAGAAGCAAAGCGCCATCCTGAGGATCGAGCACCGGCTGCGGATGAAGAACGGGGAGTGGAAATGGGTGCTCACCCGCGGCAAGGTGGTGGAGTGGGGCAACGGCCGTGCGAGACGCATGACCGGGACCCTCACCGACATCGATCAGCGCAAGAAGATAGAGGAAACCCAGCTGTTTCTCCTCGAACGGTACCGCGCCGGTTCGGGGGAAGATTTTTTTCACCCCCTGGCCAGTTTCCTCGCAGGCCTCCTGCAGATGGACTGCGTCTGTATCGACCGGCTGGAGGGAGACAAGCTGCATGCCCGCACCGTTGCCGTTTATTTTGACGGAGATTTCGTGGAAAATATCAGCTATGCCCTGCAGGATACCCCCTGCGGCCAGGCGGTCGGCAAGACCATCTGCTGTTATGAAAGGGATGTGCGGAGGCTCTTCCCCCGGGACGCAGTGCTTCAGAAGATGATTGCGGAAAGCTATGTCGGGACCACTCTCTGGGATTCCCGGGGCCGGGCAATCGGCCTGATCGCCGTCATCGGCAGAAAGCCCCTGCTCAACCCCGAGCTGGCCGAATCGATCCTGAAGCTGGTGGCGATCCGGGCGGCCGGCGAACTGGAGCGCCGGGCGGCGGAGGACGAGAAAATCCTGCTCCAGACTCAGCTCATGCAGGCCCAGAAAATGGAATCCGTCGGCCGCCTGGCCGGAGGTGTCGCCCATGATTTCAACAACATGTTGGGCGTCATCCTTGGTCATGTGGAGCTGGCCCAGGAACAGCTCGATAACCGCAGTCCGCTCTATCTCGATCTGCAAGAGGTGAAGAAGGCGGCCGAGCGATCGGCAGCTCTCACCCGGCAGCTGCTGGCCTTTGCCCGCAAGCAGACGATTTCGCCGAAGGTGCTCGACCTGAACGAGACGGTGGAGGGCTTACTGAAAATGCTCCGCCGGCTGATCGGCGAAGATATCGATCTCGCCTGGCTGCCGGGGCAGGGCCTGTGGCCGGTCAAGATCGATCCGACCCAGGTCGATCAGATCCTCGCCAACCTGACGGTCAACTCCCGCGATGCCATTCAGGGGGTGGGCAGGATCTCCATCGAAACCGGCAATGTCACCCTTGATGAGGAATATTGCGCCGAACACGCCGGGTTTGTGCCGGGCTGCTATGTAATGCTGTCGGTCAGCGATAACGGCTGCGGGATGGACAGGGAGATTCGCGAACATATCTTCGAACCCTTTTTCACCACCAAGGAAACCGGCAAGGGCACCGGCCTCGGGCTTGCCACCATCTACGGCATCGTCAAACAGAACGGCGGTTTTGTCAACGTCTACAGCGAACCCGGCCAGGGGACGACCTTCCGCCTGTATCTGCAAAAGCATGCCGACAAGAGCTCGGTTGTCGATCCTGAGAGTATCGCCGCGACCGCCAAACCGGGTCGGGAGACGATTCTCATGGTGGAGGACGAGCCTTCAATCCTACAGCTCGGCAAGCGGATGCTGGAGCTGCTGGGATACCAGGTGCTGGCGGCATCAGGCCCGGTCGAGGCCCTCCTTATGGCGGAGCATTTCCCCGGCGAGATCCATCTCCTGCTGACCGATGTGGTGATGCCGGAAATGAACGGGCGGGACCTGGCCAGACGCCTCCTTTCCCTCTACCCCGGCATAAAACGGTTGTTCATGTCCGGTTACACCGCCGATGTCATTGCCCATCATGGCGTGCTCGACGAGGGGGTGCGTTTCATCCAGAAACCATTCTCAAAAGCCGAACTGTCGATCAAAATCAGGGAGGTTCTCGACGCTCGGTAGGGTGCGCCATGCGTATCAACATCCTGAGAGCGGTGCGCACGGCGCACCCTACAACATCCCCGCCACCGTAGGGTGCGCCATGCGCACCGAAAATCCGGATGCCCGAAAGCAAACTCAAATACCGTTCCCCTTCATCGCGGACATCTACCGCCCATAAGCACATGCCACGGTGCGCACGGCGCACCCCACGAATTTCGGTGTAAGGGTGCGCCGTGCGCACCGTCAAACATCCCCGCCGCCGGCACGTTTTGTTGGTCATTCAAACCGCTGGACTAAATTGAAAAAATGGGTAATAAGGGTAAATTCTGCTTTAATAGCAACTCGAATACATTTACAGGTCGAGGTATCCACCCATGTGCCCAAAAAAGCGCTTGTCCTCAGGAAAAAGCGGCGTTGCGTCGGTGGCTGAACCCGCCGTGAAAGGGGAAGCGGCCCCGCCGGTCCCCGTTGCGGTGGGCATCGGAGGGTCCGCCGGAGGCTATGAGCCCCTGGAGCATATCTTCATTGCCATCCCTCCCGACTGCGACCTCTCCTTCGTGGTGGTCATGCATCTGCCGCCGGAGGGGCCGCCGCTTCTCGCCGATCTCATCAGGCGATATACCACCATGGAGGTGCTGACCGCAGAACACGGCATGGCTCTTCGGCCGAACACGGTCTATACGATTCCCCCCGGCAGGGAACTGACGCTGAGTGGCGGCCGGTTGCAACTGCACGACCTTGAAGAATGGAAGGGCAAGCCGAACCACGCCATCGACCGCTTCTTCACCTCACTTGCCGATGAATTGGGCGCCCGCGCTATCACCGTCCTCCTCTCCGGCTTCGGGCTGGACGGCAGCGAAGGGGTGAGGCGGATCAAGGAGGGAGGGGGAATCGTCCTGGTCCAGGATCCGGAAACGGCCGTCAACCCCTCCATGCCGCACAATGCCATCGTCACCGGTGCGGTGGATATCGTCCTTCCCGCAGAAGAAATTGCCCACAGAATCGCAAAGATTGCCAGGGGGGAATGTCTTCTTCCCCAACAGGCCTGCCAGACCACCACCCTCGACGAGGAGCTGCACGCCCTGTTTGCCATCCTCAAGGCCAGGACTGGTCACGATTTCAGCTCCTACAAAAGGAACACCGTCCTGCGGCGGATCGAACGGCGGATGGCGGTCAACGAGGCAGGGGGACTCAAAAAATATCTGGCGATCCTGGAGAAATCTCCCCTGGAAGCCCAGGCGCTTTGCCAGGAGTTCCTCATCGGCGTGACCAATTTCTTCCGCGACCCGGAGGCGTTCGAGCTTCTCCAGCGCGAGATCATCCTGCGCCTCTTTGCCGACCGGGACCCGGAAGATCCGGTCCGGATCTGGCACCCCTGCTGCGCCACCGGCGAGGAGGTGTACTCGGTCGCCATGCTGATCCGGGAGTACCTGGAAGGTGAAAACCTGCAGGCCAGGGTGCAGATCTTTGCCACCGACATCGACGAGGCGGCGGTGGCCCAGGCGAGAGCAGGTCTTTATGCCGACGACATCGGCCCGGAGGTGGGTGAAGAACGGCAGAAGAAATTCTTCACCAGGAGTGACGGCCGCTGGCAGGTAACCAAGCAGTTGCGGGAGATGATCGTCTTCGCCCACCACAGCATCATCAAGGATCCGCCCTTCTCGCGGCTCGACCTCCTTGTCTGCCGCAACTTCCTCATCTACCTTGACCCGGACATGCAGAAACGGCTCATCCCGCTGTTCCACCAGATCTTGAAACCGGGCGGATTCCTCTTCCTTGGTGCCTCGGAGAGTGTGGGCCGCAACTCCCACCTCTTTACCACGGTGGATAAGAAATGGAAGCTCTTCCAGCGCCTGGAAAGCGGTCGCCGCAAAGAAACATTTTTCCCTTTTAATTCTCCTGCGCGGAGACTCATCAGGACGGCTCTGCCCAAAAGCTCTGCCGAAGCCTGCGAGCCGAAGCCGGGGGCGGTGGCGGAAAGACTCCTCGTGGAGCGCTACGCCCCTCCTTGCCTGATCGTCAATGAGAAGTTCGAGATGCTTCACGTCTCCACCAGGATGCAGCGCTACCTTGAAGTTTCGGTGGGAGAGGTGACCCTGGACGTCCTGCGGATGGCCAGGGAGGAGTTGCGGCCTGCCCTGCGAGGGGCGATCTACAAGGCGCTGACGGAGCAGATACAGGTAGCCTTCCGGGGGATAAAGGTGGCGGGTGAGGCGGCGGTTAACGTCCTGGTCGAGCCGCTCGCCGCCGACCCCGCCTACGGGAGGTTAGCGATGATCATCCTGGAGCCGGTTCCTTCGCAGCCTGTGCTCCCGGCGTCTCCGGGCGAGTCGCTTCCCGGCGACGAATCGTCGAAAGATATGCTGATCTATCAATTGGAACAGCAGCTCCAGGTCACCCACGAGCAGCTCAAGGCGACGAGCGAACAGTTGGAGACCTCCAACGAAGGGTTCGTGTCGGTCAACGAAGAGCTGATGTCGATCAACGAAGAATTCGAGTCCACCAACGAGGAACTTCAGTCCACCAACGAAGAGCTGGAGACCTCGAAGGAAGAGCTGCAGGCCGTAAACGAGGAGCTTTTAACGGTCAATGCCGATCTCCAGGCGAAGGTGGAGGAGAGGGACAAGGCAACAAGCGATCTGGAAAACTTTATCATCAGCTCCGAGATTGCCACCATTTTCCTCGACCGGGAGCTTACCATCAAGCGTTTCTCGCCAGCTATGGGCGCCATCTTCAATCTGATCCCCACAGATATCGGCCGCCCTTTTCGCCACCTGAACGGCGCCATCGATTTGTCGAACCTCCCCCGCGACGCGAAGTCGGTGCTGGAGAAGCTCGCCCCTGTGGAGCGGGAGGTGACCGCCGTGGAGAACGGCCGCAGCTTCATAATGCGGATCCTCCCCTACCGGACAACGGACGGCAGGATCGACGGCATCGTCGTCATCCTCATCGACATCACCGAACGGAAACGTACCGAGGAAATTATTCGTCGCCGAGTCGAGGAACTCCGCATCAGCAACGAGGAATTGATACGCCTTAATCGCGTCATGGAGGGCCGCGAGATCCGGATGATTGAATTGAAGAAGGAGGTAAACGAGCTCCGCGATCGTTTAGGGGAGGAACCGGAATATAAACTTGATTTTGACGAGGAATGACCTTCCACCAAAATGACGTTGGATTTTGACAAGGAGCTGCCATGAACATCATTGCCGGAGCGCTCACCATGCGCCGTAGTCCAAGCCGGATGCCGCTTGCCGTGGCGCTCATACTGAGCGTCTTGCTCTTCGCCTGCGACCGGACGGATCATGAACCTGCCGGTCCGCCCGAAAAGGTCACCATTGCCTACTCGGCGACGTCCGACGCGGTTCTGGCCGAGGTCGCCCAGGTGAAGGGATATTTCCTGCAGGAAGGATTGGATGTGACGGCGCTCCTCCATCCTTACGGGAAACCCGCCCTCGAAGATGTGGTGGCGGGCAAGGCCGACTTTGCCACGGTCGCCGAAACGCCGGTCATCTTTGCCATTATGGGCGGGAAGAAAATAGCATTCATCGCCACCATCCAGACTTCCAATACCAGTAGCGCCGTCCTGGCGCGAAGGGATAAAGGAATTCTTACTCTTGGAGATCTTAAGGGCAGGAAAATCGCGGCGACCTTGGGCACCACCTCCGATTTTTTCCTGGACGCCATTTTAGCTGTCAATCGAATTTCCCGGCAAGATGTCGAAGTCGTCGACCTGCAGGCGCAAGAAATGGCCGATGCCCTGATGCATGGCGATATCGACGCCGTCTCCACGTTTTCTACCTACACGGCCATGACGCGGGAGAAGCTGGGCGACAGCGCTATCATCTTCCAGGACAAGGATATTTACCGGTGGACCTTTAATGTGGTTGCCAGGCAGGAAACCATCGATAAAAACCCCGATACGGTCAAAAAAATTCTTCGCGCCCTGGTCAAGGCCGAGGAATTTGTCCGCGAAAATCCGGTGGAGGCGCAGCAGATAGTGGCCGATTTCTGTGAAATAGAGATAGGCGTTGTCCGCGATCTCTGGGACGATTACAGCTTTGCCGCAACACTTGATCAGGCGTTGCTGCTCTCTCTTGAAGACGAATCGCGCTGGGCAATCAACAGCGGGCTGACCGAAGCCAGGAAGATTCCCAATTATCTCGGCTATATTTACCTTGACGGACTCAAATCGGTCAAACCTCAGGCGGTAAGCATTTTAAAGTAAGGGCGAGGCTGACCCATGCGGATTAAAGAAAGACTCCAGATAAATATTGCGATAACGTTGCTGACGTTTTTTGCCGTATGCCTCATGCTTTTGCTGTCGCTGTATTATGTCAAAAAGGCGATCAATGCTTCGGATCTCGCCAATGCCATGATAAGCAATGCATTTGAAAGGGTTACGTTCAGAACCGATTATCTGCGAACCAACAGCGAGAGGGCGAAAATACAATGGTTTGAAAAGTTTGCAGAGATCAAGAGACTTGATCAGTCGGCAAAAGTGAAGTTCCGGAGTGTCGAAGACAGAAAAACCATAGCTGAGATGGCCATAGTTCATGAGTCGATCGGGAAAAATTTCTCGGCTCTGGTGGAGAACATGAAAAAGAAAGAGGAGAACACCGACTCCGCGGCTCTCTTCCAGGCGATAGAAAGCAGACTGCACAGCCAGTTGAACATAAAGCTGTACGAGGAGGTTCTGCTCGGGCAAAAGTTGCGCACGTCTGCAAGGGCGCACTTGTTTTTCGTCCTCAGTCTGGCGGCTGGGGGGATCCTCGCCACGCTCCTGCTTATATTCGTGGTGGTGCTGATCAATTCACAGACGCTGACCCGGGTGATCATGGCTCGCATCGATCGCCTGCGCCACGGCACGGCGGTTATCGGCGGCGGAGATCTGAAGCACAGGATCGAAATCGCAGGGGATGACGAATTCGCCGAGCTTTCCGGGGCGTTCAACGAGATGACCGATAAGCTGTCCGGCACCTACCATGATCTTGAAAACGAGATCAAGGAGCGCAAGCGGTTCGAGGCAGCGCTGATAGAGGCGCACGACCAGCTGGAAAAACAGGTCGAGGCGCGGACCAGGGAACTGGGCGAGAAGGAAGTGCTGTTGAAAGAGGTCCATCACCGGGTAAAGAACAACCTGCAGGTCATCTCCAGCCTGGTCAGCCTGCAGGCGGACGGGTCGGAGGACGAGGCGGTGCGCGAGACGCTGCGGGATGTGATCTACCGGGTCCGGTCGATGGCATTGGTGCACGAGAAAATCTACCAGTCCGCCG
>MGTI01000037.1:27379-51412 GCA_001799365.1 Desulfobacterales bacterium GWB2_56_26
CTCGATTTCGCGGAATACACCCGGAGCCTTCTGAGCTACGTCTGGCGCGCCCACGGGGCCGCCGCGGCGGCGGTTCGGTTGACTCTTGACCTTGCGCAGTTCTCGTTGCCGGTGGACACCGCGATACCCTGCGGGCTTATCCTGAACGAGCTGGCCGGCAATGCCCTCAAGCACGCCTTCCGGGGCCGCAGCGAAGGGGAAGTGACCGTCTCGCTGCATGGCACCGCGGACGGCCGTATCCGTCTGGGCGTGCGCGACAACGGCGTCGGCCTCCCGGCGGGGTTCGAGTGGCGCCAGGCCCGCTCCCTGGGCCTGCGTCTGGTGCAGATGCTGGTCGGACAATTGGACGGGGCGGTGGATGTCCGTGAGGAAGGGGGAACGGTCTTTGAGCTTGTTTTCGGGCATCCGGGGTGAATTTCGGTGCGCATAACCACGAATTTCATGGAGCATCGTAGGGTGCGCCGTGCGCACCGTGGCATGTGCTTATCTGAAATGAACGCCGAAGGAGGGAACGTGCATTTTTACGGTGATACCATTCGGGTATTATGAATTATTTTCGGTGCGCACGGCGCACCCTACGATTCCATAAAATTTGTAGGGCGCGTACCTTTTCCAGGTTTCGGTGCGCACGGGCGCACCCTACTGATTATAATCTAACCGAGGTAACCCAATGAGCAAGACCACCATTCTGATAGTGGAAGACGAGGCGATTGTCGCCGCGGACCTGGCCGGCAAATTGGGACAACTCGGCTATGAAGTCGCCGGAACCTCGGCGGCGGGGGAGGAGGCCGTCGAACTGGCGTGCCGCCTGCTGCCGCGGGTGGTGCTGATGGACATCCGGCTGAAGGGCTCGATGGACGGCATTGAAGCGGCCGAAGCGATTCGCCGCCGAGTCAACGTGCCGGTGATCTACCTGACGGCCCCATTCCGATTTCGCCACCCTGAGCCGGGCCATGGTCAGCGAGCCGTTCGGCTATATCCTGAAACCCTTTGAGGAAAGGGAACTGGCAACCACCATCGAGATGGCGCTCTATAAGCACCAGTCGGATCGACAACTGCGCGAGGCCCATGACGAGCTGGAGCAACGCGTCCGGGAGCGCACCCAGGAGCTTAATGAGCTGAACGAGACCCTGGAGGGGCGGATCGTCGAGCGCACCGCGGAACTCAATTCCGCCAACGAAATGCTGCGTGTCTCCCGCCGGGCCGCCCTCAACGTCGCGGAAGACGCTCTTGCCGTCCGTGAGCTGGCCGAGGAGACGAATATCGAACTGCGGCGGGAAATCGCTGAACGCAAGCGGGCCGAAGAAGAGATCCTGCAGCATGTCGAGGCGCTGGAGCGCTTCAATAAAGCCGCGGTGGACCGCGAGCTGCGCATGGTCGAATTAAAGAAGGAAGTGAACGAGCTCCTGGCCCAAACAGGCGAGCCGTCGCGCTATCCCCTCGACCTCGACGAGGAAGCTCCCTTCCCTCCCGGCAGCGAAGAATCTCAGCGGCAGCAGCCTAAAATGCAACAGCCGCCGCATCTGCAAGCCGGCGGCTTGCCCCCGGTTCTCCGGTGCGGCGCGGCAGCCGGGGCTTTACTGGCTGCTCATAAACGAGCTGCCGAGACCGGAGAGAGGGGCGAGAAAGGGAATTTACGGCTTTTGCTCATCGAAGACTCGGAGGACGACGCCCTCCTGACGATAGAGGAATTGCGCAGAGGGGGGTATGACCCCCACGTTACGCGGGTCGATACGCCGGCAGCCCTGCAGGCCGCGCTGGATCAAGAAGGCTGGGATGCCGTCATTGCCGACTACAACATGCCGTCGTTCACCGGTATCGACGCGCTGCGAATCGTCCAGGCGAAGGGAATGGACGTTCCTCTTATTCTAGTCTCCGGGGCTATCAACGTAGAGCAGGCCGTGGAGGTGATGAGGATCGGCTTCCATGATTTCATTATCAAGGACCATCTTTCGCGGCTGACCCAGGTGCTGGAGCGGGAACTGCGGGAAGCGGGGGTCCGCCGGGAGCTCGAAGTGGCGGTAAAGGAGTTGAGCCAGATGCATGCCGAGCTGGAGCAGCGCGTGATCGAGCGCACCGCCGAGGTTCAGGCCGCCAGTGTCAAGCTGCGCGCTTCGCACGCGGCCACCCTCAACCTTATGGAAGACGCCGTTATTGCCAGGAAAGAGGCGGATGAGATAAGCGACAGGCTGCGGCTCGAAATACTCGAGCGCAAAATTATCGAGGAGGCGCTGCGCCGGTCGGAAGAGCAACTCCAGGCTATGAACGAGGGACTGGAACGGGAGGTCGAGCAGCGCACCCGGGAGCTGCGGGAAAATCAATTACAATTGCTGCATGCCGAAAAACTTTCGACAATCGGCAAATTGTCCGCCTCCATTGCCCATGAATTCAACAACCCTTTGATGAGTATTATGACCATACTGAAGGGCTTGAAGATGAGGGCTATACTGGAAGAAGAGGATAGACAATTCCTGGACGTGGCTATTACCGAAAGCGCCAGGATGAGAGATCTGCTTCGTAATCTCCAGGGGTTCAACCGGCAATCCTCGGCCAGGAAAGAGCCGATAGATATGCAAAAAGCAATCGATTCCGTACTGTTGTTGCAAAAGAGCGACCTGAAGACCAGGCGGATTTCGGTGGTGCTCAACTATGCCGAGCATTTGCCGCAGGTCATTGCCATCCCCGATCAGATCAAACAAGTCTTTCTCAATCTGCTGACCAATGCGGCAGACGCCTGCCACCAGGACGGCGGGGAGATCACCATCAGTACCTGGCAGCAAGACCAGAGAGTCGCTGTGGCGATCAAGGATACCGGCACCGGTATCGAACCTGAGAAAATGGATCAGCTCTTTCAGCCTTTTTTCACGACCAAGCCGGGAGTCAAGGGAACCGGACTGGGTTTGTCGGTCAGCGATGGCATCATCAAAAACCACAAAGGGGAAATTCGTGTCGAGAGCCGGCCGGGGGAAGGCTCGACCTTCACGGTCCTGCTGCCTGTCAACGCAACGTGATGCCGTTTGATGATTTTCGGTGCGCACCGTGGCATGTGCTTGATGTCGTTTGATCAATATGCACCGGAATCATTATCTTGGCTTTATTATTTTTGCCAGACGGCTTACTTCCCTCCATCCTACTGCGAACAGACACTCATCACCTGATTGAAATCGGTTGCTCCGTCAAAGATAAGGTGGATCCCCTCTTGGAGCAGCACGGTCATGCCGTCGTTGAAGACGCTTGCCGACGTCTGCTTCAGGTGTGGTACGCCCAGCCATAATACGTACTCCTCAACAACCTTCTTACCTGCCGGGCAACCCGCGGCAGTGTTCTCGTTCCAGCCCGTTTTCTCCCGTCGCGCATCGAGTGATACTATAATCATATACGAGAATATTTCGCCGCGGCCAGCCCTTCCTTGTTCCGGCCGTAATAAAATTTGGTATATTAGGTATTCCCCCTTTGTGGGGGTTGGATTGAGTTGGGGTCAACTTTTCAGCGTAATCGGACCTGTTCCGGAAGGGGGGAGTATGCAACAATGGTTGTTGGTGTTGATACTGGTGTCGCTGTCGGGCTGCGCTTCTCTGTCGAAACAGGAGTGCCTCGATGCCGACGCGACCTCGTGGGAAGGCGTAGGATATGAGGACGGCTATAACGGGTATCATCCCGACCGGCGTCTCAGCCAGCATTACGAGGCCTGCAGCAAGCTGGGGGTCTTTCCGCACCGCGAAACCTATATGACGGGCTGGTCGCGGGGCATCCTCGAGTACTGCACGGCGGAGCGGGGCTACGCCATCGGTTTGTCCGGTTCCCGCGGCAATCCGGAACTGTGCCCCGACGGCACCGGCATCCTCTTTCAGGAGAATGCCGAACTGGGGTTGCAGATCTACGAGCTGAAACGTGAGATGGATTCCGTGTACAATGAGATCGAGGATCTGGAACGAAGGCTGGACGACGCCAAGCTCGATAAGCATGCGAGAAGGGACATTCGCGACCGGATCAGGCACCGGGACGACGAGATGTCACACCTCCGGTGGCGGTTGATGGAAGCCCAGTCTATGCCGTTGATCCGTTTTTAGTACGTAGAGTGCGTCGTGCGCACCGTCCTTATTGTTCCATGGGCCAGAATTGAATTCTGTCCGCGGCTGACCAGCATTGGTGCGCACGGCGCACTCCACCGGGGGCGGTAGGGGCGAAAAATTTTTCGCCTACGATTTCGTTGGTGCACAAAGTGCACCAACGAAAAATTCGAATTACTTGAAATCCACCAATTCGACGTCGAAGACCATGGTCGCGTTCGGCGGGATGGGACCGCGTCCGGCCGGGCCGTAGCCGAGCTGCGACGGGATGATGAGGACCCGCTTCTCGCCCTTTTTCATGGAGAGCAAGGCCTCGTCCCAGCCTTTGATGACCTGGCCCCGGCCGACGGGGAAGTCGATCGGCTGGCCGCGATCGTAGGAGCTGTCGAATTTCTTGCCGCTCAAAAGCTTGCCGGTGTAATGGACGGTGACCATCGCCCCCTTCTGCGGCGGCTCGCCCTGACCTTCGGCAACGACCACATATTTCAGACCGGTCGGGGTGGTGATGGCGCCCGGCCAGGTTTCTGCGATCTGTTTCTTTTCCAGTTCAACTGCACCCCGCTCCTTGTCCCGCTGGTTCTTCTCAAAACCTGCCAGCAGGGCGTCAAAGGTCGCCTGATCGGCCTTGAAGGCCTCGGCGGCCGCTCCGACCCTGACGATCTCGACGGAGTTGATGACGTCGCCGGTCGCGATCTTGTTGACCACATCCTGGCCGGCCACCACATGGCCGAAGACGGTGTGCTTGCCGTCCAGCCAGGGGGTGGGCACGTGGGTGATGAAGAACTGGCTGCCGTTGGTGCCGGGGCCGGCGTTGGCCATGGACAGGATGCCCGGTCCTTTATGAGTCAGGCTCGGATCGATCTCGTCGGGGAAGGTGTAGCCCGGCCCGCCGGTCCCGGTGCCGAGAGGACAGCCGCCCTGGATCATGAAGTCGGGGATGACCCGGTGAAATTTCATCCCGTCATAGAATTTGTCGCCTTTCATCTTGGCGCCGCCGCCCAGGTCTTTGGTGCCTTCGGCCAGGCCGACGAAGTTGGTGACGGTAAGCGGCGTCTTGGTATACTCAAGGGCGCAGATAATCTCGCCTTTCGTGGTGTCGAATTTGGCGTATAAACCGTCTTTCAGCGTTGTTTTTGCCATTCCTGATTCTCCCGATAAAGTTATACAGCTGAAGATAAATACTAATAAGGTGCAGATTTTATGCATCGATTCTCCTTTTGCAAAGGGTTGGGTAAAAAAAGCATCCGTTTTCCGAGTGTCAAGGGTGCGGCTGCGAGGTCGGCGGGACCGTCAGTTCCACCTGGAAATCGAGGGTCCGTTCCTCACTATTTGCCGCGCGGCGTGCCTTCACATCGATAATGTCGCCCGGTTTTCTGTCGAGCATGGTGATATGCAGGTCGGCCATATCCGTCACCGCAACCCCGCCGATCTCCGTGATAATGTCGCCTTCCATGAGACCGGCCGCCGCAGCCTTGCCGTGGGGGCTGATCTGGTTGATCTTCAGGAAAGGCCTGCCGTCTTTCGTTTCGCTGACGAGGATGACGCCGATCTTGGGTATTTCCGGGAGCTCCTCCGCCGAGGCGAAGAAATAGTAATCGGTGAGCAGGTCGAGGTCAAGCGGACTCCGGTCGGTCGTGACATTCACCACCGTGGCCTGTTTGAGCGGCAGCCGGCGGGCGACCCGCGGCGGAATGCCGGAGTCCTTGCGGGCATGCTGGGTTCCCGCCAGAACCACCATGCGGTAGTCTGGGTTGGCTTCGAGGAACCCGGCGACATTTTGCGCCATGGTCTCGTCCCACAGGGCCTGGGCCTGCACGAAGCCGCCGGTCCCCCCGCTGCCGTGGCTGCCCTCGACATGGACGGCATGAATCTCGGCGAGCCGCTCGGTGTAGCCGGCCAGATCGAGATCGCGGTCCGGCGGCAAGGCTGCGCGTACCTCGGGTGAGAGGCTGTCCGTGCCGCCGGTCCGAAAGACCTCGGAGACGATCTGGCGGTCGAGGTTGAGGCCGATGACGGGCAACTTGTGGATCCTGGCAAAATTCATGATATCCCGATAGTAGCGCCAGTCGTAGCGCCAGACGTTGTAGTAGTCGGACTGCTTCAGGAAGCTCCGTTCGTCAAGCGGCTCCCCGCTCTGGGTATAGCGGTCGAGCACCGGCTGAGCGCTGGCGGGAAACATCTCCATGCCGATGGCGAGCCGCGGGTTCTGCAGGTGGAGGGCCTCGATCAGCCGTAGCTGCAGCAGGTGATCCGCCCGGGCGGTATGGGTCTCGCCGACGTAGACCACCTGTGCCTCGGCCAGCTTCTCGATAATCCGGGCAAAGGAGTTGAGATTTCGGGCGACTCCGCCTTGCGGCAGGTCTTCGAGGATAAAGTGCAGCCCCGACTTGGCCGGCTGGGTTTTTTTGACGGTATTGCGGCCGCCTGCGAAGGCGAGAGAGCTGTATTTGCCGTAGTGGGTGAGCCTTCTCGCCGACGCTGCCGTCTCTTCCCTGCCGCTGCTGGTGACGATAATTGCCACCCGCTCGGCATTGAGGGGATTGCGGCGGACATCGAGAGAAAAACCGCCCCCCCCGGAATCTCGAACGGGCGGCGGGCCGAAGAGCGCTCTGGCGCGAGGTTGGCCCGCGCCGAGAAAGAGCAGGTCGTGTTCGGCCAGGTCCTTGTCCGTCACCTGGTCGCCGGTGAGAAGGGATAGTTTTTCGCCAAGGGTGTCGATCAGTTCCCGGAACAGCTCCCGGTCGTTTTCTTCGCCGAGAATGGCAAGCCTTTTGCCCGAACCCAGGAACCGCGACCAGACCGCCGGATATTCCTCGATGTCCAGCTGCCGCAGGAAGGCATGGTCGGGATCGAGGGTAAATTCGAGCGGACGCTGTTCCAGGGGGATGGCAACCTTTTTGGTCGCTTCCTCCGTAGTCAGTCTCACGATCTTTTCGCCCGCCATCGTTTTAATCCGGACGGGTACAGTGAGGGAGTAGGGTATTTCCGTCTGCTGGACCAGGGTGAAGGCGAGCACCGGCCGGTGGTCCCCAGTTCTGATTTCGATATCCTTCACGGCGAGATCGGGGATATCCCGCCGCTCCAGCCGCTCGGCGAAAAACCGGGTCAGGTCGGTCCCCGCTGTGGCGGCAAAACTCTTTTCCAGCTCGGGCCAGCCGGCCGTGCGCCCGTTGTTGTCGGCGTAGAAGCTCCGTAATCCAGCGCGAAAGGCCTCTCGGCCGATTTTTTCGCGCAGTTCGTGAAACAGCAGGGCACCGCGGTTGTATCCCACCGCCCGTTTTGCTTCGGCCATGGCCTGGTTATGGCTGGCCGAGGTAAATTCGGCAAGCGATATGGCCGAGTCCTCGTGGACATAGCTGAGATAACGGGTAATGCTTTCTTTGCGGTCGGCTGCGCCTTCGCCTCTTTCCTCCCGGTAGGCATGATCGGCGAGATGTGCGGTGAGGCCTTCGCACCAGTTGCCCCGGGCGTAGTCGACCTCCACCGCATTGCCGAACCAGGAGTGGACAATCTCATGGCCGAGGGAGGTGGACTTGATGAAGGGCAGCCGCAGGACCGCCTGGCCGAGCAGGGTGAAGGTCGGCATGCCGAGGCCGGTGGGCCGGCGGTTGGCCACGATGACGTAATGGTTGTAGGGATAAGGGCCGATTTCCCGCTCGTACCGGTTGAGGTAATCGACCGCCGCCTGCAGGTAGCCGTCCGCCAGTTCATCGTCTTCGGCAAAGAACATCGAATAGACAAAAAGGTTCTCACGGACTTGTCGTTTGTGTATGGTGTACGGGCCGGCGACAAAGTGGATGCTGCCGACCGGCCGGCTGAACGAAGCCTGGTATGTATTGCTTTTATGGCCCGTCGGCAGGCGGGTGAGCGGAAAGGCATCGGCCTCGGTGATGGCCGAAAAATTGTCGGGCAGGGTGGCGGTTATCCGGTAACGCATCGGCCGATCCGGGATCGGATACCAGTCGGCGATGAGGGCAATCCCCGTCGGGCCGATCACATTTTCGGGATCGTCTGTTTCGTTTTTGGTGTAGGAAATAAAGAGCGTCCGTTTTTCCGGGGCAGGGGGGAGGATCAGCACGTCTGCCTCCGGCAGCAGATAGCTTTCCCGGCCGTTTTCCTCCCGCAGCAGCGTGCCGGTGATTGTCAGCCGTGGGAAGGCGAGGGTCAGCGGCGTCCCCGGCGGGATTGAGATTTTGGCCGTGCCGGTCAGGCTGCCCGATCCTTCGCCCAGGAGAAAGGAGAGCGACAGTTCGTACTCTCCAGAATCGGCAGGTGCAACGGCTGACGAAGGCTGAGCCACAAGCAGCGGGACGAGCAACGCCATGACAGCCGGGAGGATTTTGATCAGCGAGAACATCGGCATCCCTTCAGGTCTGAATATATAAGAATGCGGCTACTGTGAGTAGTGGCCGCGCGACTTGCTAATAAACTAATATCGAAGTTCCCTTCGTGCCAAATAAATCCTGTGAGCAGTAACCGTTGAATGCCAATAGAGAATACATCAAAATTGTCGGCCTGAACGCCCGTTTTACCCACTCCTGTCTTGCGCTTTTCTACGTCCGCAACGAACTGGCCAGATATTGTCCGGAAATGGCGCCGGAGATCTGCCAGTTTACCATCAACGACAATTACTACGAGATGGTGGTGCGGCTGACCGAGGGCAGCCCGCGGTACATTTTCTTCTCGGCAGCCGTCTGGAACAGCATCCTCATCGAACGGCTCACCCGCGACCTGAGCACCTGCCTGCCCCGTTGCCGGGTGGTCATCGGCGGACCGCAGGCGGCAGTCTTGGGAGATCGCCTGGGCAACGAGTTGTGCACCGTGGTGCTGGGCGAGATCGAGGCAGTAGGCGACCGGTTTTATCGGGATCTCACGGACGGAACGCTTGGTCCCCGTTATGCCGGCAATTTTTTCAAGATGGCCGCCCGCGCCTTTGATTTCCCCTACCGGGAAAGCGATTTTTCCAGCCATCTGCAGAATCGGCACATCTACTTTGAGAGTTCGCGGGGCTGCCCGTTCAGCTGCAGCTACTGTCTGTCGGCTACGGAAAAGGGGCTTTACCATAAGGAGCTTGCGGCGGTCGTTACCGAACTGCGGGACATCCTCCGTCATCGGCCGAAGGTCGTGCGCTTTATCGACCGCACCTTCAACGACCTGCCGGAGCGGGCGCTGGCTATCTGGCAGTTTCTCGCGGCCGAAGGCGGCGACACCCTCTTTCACTTTGAGATGGCCCCGGATCGGTTCACAGAAGAGATGTTCGATTTTCTTGCGACTGTGCCGCCCAGCCGCTTCCAGTTCGAGCTGGGCATCCAATCGACCAACCCGGCGACCCTGGTCGCAGTGCACAGGCGGGTCGATCCGGCCGAGGCCCACCGAACGGTGCGTCGGCTGGCGAGCTTTAACAACATCCACCTCCATGTCGATCTGATACTGGGGCTGCCTTTTGAGACCAGAGAAACCTTTGCCCGATCGTTCCGTGATGTTTTTGCCATGGGCGCCCATTACATCCAGATGGGGTTGTTGAAAATCCTGCCGGATACGCCGATCTGCCACGGGGCGGAAGAGTTCGGCTATCGGCACAGCAGCGAGCCTCCCTATGCCGTTTTCGCCAATAATTGGCTTTCCCATGAGGCGCTCTGCGAGTTGTACTGGTTCTCCGAGTGCGTGGAAAAATTCGTCAACAACCGCTATTTCGTCTCCCTCTGGCGCTATCTGCGGGAGAACGGCGAGGATGCCTTTGCCTTCTTCTGCAACCTGCTTGACCGCTGCCGGAAACGAGGGTTTTTCCAGCTGGCCGCAACCCAGGAGCTGATGTGCTCACTGCTGGTCGAGCTTGCAGCCGGCCGGGATGACCGCCGGCTCGTGCTCGACCTGCTGCGTTACGACTGGCTCCGCTGCGGCTACAGGTTTCTGCCGGATTGCCTGGCGGTGGAGGAATCGTCGGCCCAGCCGGAGAGGCTTAGGTCCATCCTTTACCAGTCGCTCCCCGAGGAGATGGCAGGGGTTTACAGCCGGGCCAATCGCAACCATTTTTTCCGCAAGTCCTTTTTTCTGCAAGTTTGTAAGGAGGCATTCGCCGCACTGGATCTTGCCGCTGGTTCGGCGGAGCCTGCGCTTTGCTTTCTGGCGAAACGGGAGGACTCTCTGTATGGATTTAATAAGATACTGGTTTTATAATTCCAAAAAAGTTGCTCTTCGCAATGCGCGTAGTAGAGTACCAGCTGTTTTTCCCATGGGTGTCCCGCGTCCGAACCAGTCAAAGAAGGATGAGAAGGAGAATTTCATGTCGGTTTACAGAATCAGGAAGATAAATACCATCGCCCAGGAAGGTTTGCGGCATTTTTCCAATAAATTCGTGGTTTCGGCGGAGGAAACAGCGCCCGACGGCATAATTCTGCGCAGTGCGCCGCTGAACGTCGACGATTATCCGACGCTGCTCGCCGTCGCCCGGGCCGGCGCAGGCACCAACAACATTAATGTTGCCAGGGCCACCGAAAAGGGCATCTGCGTTTTCAATACCCCGGGGGCCAACGCCAACGCCGTGGTCGATCTGATTTTCCCGATGGTCGGGGTCTGGAAGAGGAACATCTATCGGGGCATCGAGTTCTGCCGGTCGCTCGCCACCATGGAACCCGAAAAGGTGAACGGTGAGGTCGAGGCGAGAAAAAGCGCCTTCAAGGGCGAGGAGATCGCCGGCAAGACGCTGGCGGTGATCGGCCTCGGCCAGATCGGCGTCCGGCTGGCCAACGGCGGAGTGTTTCGCCATATGAAGGTCAACGGTTTCGACCCGGCGCCCGCGCTCGCCAACATCCATCAGCTCTCGCCCGAGGTGCGGATCTGCCGGTCGCTGACCGATGCCGTGGGCGACGCCGATGTGGTGAGCCTGCACCTGCCCTTGAACGACAGCACTCGAAATCTCGTCAACAAAGAATTTGTCGAAAGGATGAAGAAGGGGGCGGTACTGATCAATTATTCCCGCGGACCGATTGTCGACGAGCAGGCGGTGATCGAGGCCCTGGACAGCGGCTACCTGGAGGCCTACCTCTGCGACTTCCCGACCCCCGCCCTGGTCCGGCACGCCAAGGTGCTGGCCACGCCCCACCTCGGCGCCTCGACTTCCGAATCCGAAGAAAACTGTGCGACCATGGCGGTGAACGAGCTGGTCAATTATCTCAAGTACGGCAATGTCGTGCACAGCGTCAATTTCCCCAATATCGAATCGACTCCGGCCGACAGGATCCAATCCCGGCTGATCGTCATCAATCGCGATGTGCCCGGGATGATCGCCTTTGTTTCCAACACATTCGGCAGCCACGGCATCAACATCGCCAGTTATTTGAACCAGTCGAACGGCACGGTCGGCTACAACATCATCGATGTGGAATGCACCATTCCTGCCGCGGTTGTGAAAGAAATAGAGAAAAAACCCGATGTTATCCGTACCAGGGTGATCCTCTTCAAAGAGAAGGGCAAGGAAGTGTAAAAAATTGAAACGGCTTTTTCCTGAAATAACGGGGGTCAGCGATGCTTTTTGTACCGTCTGAGAAAGAAAGTTAAAATTATTGTACGGAAAATCGGCCGAACAAGCTGTTGTTCCACGGGCTGCTTCAGGTAACTCTTTGTAATTCCGTCGCTGGGTTAAATGATATACGTGTGGCATGGATTATGCTAAAGATATTATGCTTTATCTCTTCTCTCTTTTCTCCTGGGAAAAACCGGACCCACCTGCTAGGGTCCGGTTTTTCTTTTTCCAGCTCCCGTAATTCCGTGCAAGAGTCTTCCGCATCATGAACCGCCCGGCAACCGAGGTGGTGCTGCAGCGGTGCGACGGTTATGATTTACCGGTTGTGGAGGCAGCAGTCTATTCGGCGTTGGCCGGCCTATCGCACGGCAACTTTCACGGCAAAACCGTTCTGCTGAAACCGAATCTCATCGCCGCCAGCGGACCCGCTCTGGCCTGTACCCACCCACATTGTATCGCTGCTGTTGCCGCCTGGTTTCACGGTCATGGCGCGAGAGTCCTGGTTGGCGATTCCCCGGCTTTCGGCAGCGCCGCCAAAGTCTGCGACAAGCACGGGATAACCAAGGCCCTGGCGCGGCTGGATGTTCGTCTGGTGGAGTTTACCACCCCGGTGCGGCAGCGCCTCTCCGGCGGAGTCACCGTGACGGTGGCGGCGGAGGCCCTGGAATGCGACCTTCTGGTCGGTCTGCCCAAGGTCAAAGCCCACAACCAGATGTATGTGACGCTTGCCGTCAAGAACCTCTTTGGCATTGTCGTCGGCGTGGGCAAGGCGATGATGCATATGGTCCACGGCCGCGGCCACCGCCATTTCGCCGGCATCCTCCTCGATCTCCTCGATCTTCTCCCGCAGCAATTGCATGTGGCCGACGGGATTTGCGCCATGCATGTCTCCGGCCCCCTTGACGGCCGCCCCCTTCCTCTCTACTGTATCGCCGCGGCACAATCGCCGGTGGCGATGGATACGGCCTTGCTTTCCGTCCTGGAACTGGATCATGAATGCAGCCCCCTCTGGCAGGAGGCGGAGGCCCGAAAGCTTCTCGGCAGCGATGGTGCCATGATCGGCTATCCGTGCCTTTTACCGCAGGATTTTAAGGGGGCAGGCTTCATTGCCCCGATGCAGCTCAACCCGGTTCGGTTCAACCCCTGCCGTTTTCTGCGGGGAATGATGAGAAGAGTCATACTAAGACTCCGTTCCTGAATCGGCTGGCGTTATTGTGCGGGCAGTTTTTTCGTTTTTATCGAAGATATTTTCACGAAAAGGAATTCACATGTTTGATTTGCAGGGGAAAACAGCGCTTATTACCGGGGGCTCCCGGGGGATCGGCAGGGCCATTGCAATACGGCTGGCGGAATACGGAACGGATGTGGTGGTCAACTACGTGCGCCACAAAAAAGACGCCATGGATACGGCGGATGAGGTGGAAAAACTGGGCCGAAAGTGTTTGCTGGTGAAGGCCAATGTCGCAAACGGCGACGATGTGAAAGAGATGTTCGCGGAGATCACTCGGGAATTCGGCCGGCTCGACATCCTGGTGAGCAACGCCGCCTCGGGCGTCTTAAAACCGGCGCTGGAACTCACCGAGCGGCACTGGAACTGGGCCATGGATATCAATGCCCGGGCCTTGCTCACCTTGGTTCAGCAAGGGTTGCCGCTGATGCAGCGGGGTAGCCGGGTCATTGCCGTTTCGAGTCTCGGCTCGGTGCGGGCCATCGAAAATTACACCACGGTCGGGGCCTCGAAGGCGGCGCTCGAATCCCTGGTCCGTCACCTCGCGGTGGAACTCGGTTCGCGGGGGATCAACGTCAATACCATCAGCGCCGGCGCGGTCGATACCGACGCCCTGAAACACTTCCCCAACCGGGACCAGATCCTCCAGGCTGCCACCGAGCGGACTCCCCTCGGCCGGCTGACCACACCGCAGGACGTCGCCGACATCGCTCTCTTTTTGTGCAGCGGCCTCGCGACCATGATCCAGGGACAGGTCATCACCGTCGACGGCGGCTACGCTATCCGGGGATAGACTGAGGAGGACTGAGGGTTGAGCTATGGGGACTGAGTGGATACCGTTCCTCAGTCCTCAGTCCTCAGTCCTCGGCCGGCTAGCCCTGCAGCCGGCGGATGCCCGCCCGGCAGATAAAAATCGCCAGCAGCAGGGAAAAAATCACCGTCCCCCCGCCCCACAGCCCCAGATAGATCAGATCGAAATCCTCCAACACTCCTCTCTTTATTGTCCGCCGCACCGCATGATAGGTGGGCGTCAATCCCAGCCCCAGAACCGTCAGTTCATAGAGTACCGCACAGAACAGAAAAAGAATCGCCCCCGGCCCCATGGCGGCCGTCCGGTTTTCCGATTTAAAGTCGGCAAAGAGGGCGCCGAACCCGAGGCCCATGGCCAGCACGGTCCAGGTGATCGTCAGCGCGGCAAAGAGGGAGATCCAGCGCATGGGGCCGGTAATTTGCAGCAGCGAATTCGAGGCGACGATCAGGATTGCCGTCAGCAGGGTGAACGGCCCGACATAGAAAAGATATTTGTACAAGAGGTACCTGGCCAGGGAGAGCGGGGCGCTGGCGATCAGGTAGAAGGCGCCTTTTTCCCCGCCGATGGAGGGGTAAACGAAGCGGGTGGCGAGCGAGGCGGCAAGAAAGCCGCAAAGCCCGATATTGGCAAAGGCGATCAGGTTGCCGATGTAGGCGGTCGGCATGGGCGAGCGGTCGAGAGGCAATGCCTTGAAATTGTAAAGATAGACCACGATGAGTGCCGCGATCATGAAGAACTGCGACCATTCGCTGGAGTCTCGGGTAAAGTGCCGGAGTTCCTTGCGGAAGAACCAGACGAGGCTGCTCTGCCAGGGCAGTACCGGCCGGAAGCGCCGATGGCCGCCGAAGGACTCCTGGGATTTGGAAAAACCGTCGACGAACAATCGGTCCATAGCGAGTTCGCCCAGGAAGTAGAGGACGCACGGGGTGGTTAAGAGCAGCCCCGCCAGCAGCCAGTCTATTTCCCGGTCGAGCAGATAGTCCGAGAGAAGGTTTGCGGCCCAGCCGGCTGGGACCCATGGCCCGGCCGGGGTGGAAATGGCGCTGAAATATTCGATGAACTGGCCGTACTGATCCGGATTGACGAGATCCTCCGGTCGCATCAGGCGAAAGATCAGATAGAGAAAGAGGCCGAAACAAAGAGAGAGATACAGCACGATATCCTTGGTGCGTCTGGCCGGAAAGAGATAGACGATGGCGATGGTGAGCAGTACGGCCAGGCCGGAGGCGATGAGGGCGACAGCCGGGATCACGAAAAAGAGCAGCGGCCAGAAGAGCGGCCCCGCTTCGAACACCCGACCATAGGCGCCGAACACCGGCAGGGAAAAAATCACCACCATCCAGGAGGTGGTGACGGTGGTGGCAAAAAAACGCAGTCGAAAGATTTCCCGGGGGCGGATGGGTGCCGCGAGGAGGATCTCATTGTCCTGAGACAGGTAAAGGGTGGAGACGGCGGAGATCATCGACGAAAAGATCAACAGGGCAAAGAGTGTGATCCAGGCCATCTGCAGGATCTTCAGGCTGAGGATAATGCCCAGCTCGTCCTGTCCGTGGAAATAGCCCAGGACCTTGTGGGTGCCGAGATAGATGATCGCGCAGACGGCAAGACCCAAGAGGACGATGGCAAGGGTCCGGCCGCTCAGCTTGCCTTCAGGAAAAAAGCGGTTGGCGGTGATGTGCAGCCAGGGGCGAAAGAGGCGGGGCAGCATGTCACTCCTCCGCCGCGTCGGCCGGGATGTTGTCTCCGCCCGAACGCAAGGCCTTGATGACGCTCTGCAGTTCGTAGGCTCCGGTCAACTCCAGGAAGATGTCTTCAAGGCTCCCGGAGCCGTTCTCGGCCATGGCCCGCAGTTCCGGCATCGTCCCTTCGGCGGTGATCCTGCCCTGGACGATGATGCCGATCCGGTCGCACAGTTCTTCGGCTATCTCCATCGAATGAGTGGAGAGCAGGACGCCTACCCCCGCCTGCGCCTTCTTCTTGAATAACTCTTTCACGATGCGGGCGCTTTTCGGGTCGAGGCCGATCATCGGTTCGTCGACTACTAAAAGCGGCTGGTTGAGCATCAAAATCGAGGTCATGATGAGCTTTTGCCGCATGCCGTGGGAATAGCCTTCGATGAGGTTGTTCTTCCAGCCGGTGAGGTCGAAGAGTTCGAGGTACTGTTCCGCCTCACGGAGCGGGGCGGAATCCGCGGCATAGAGGCTGGCAATGAAGCCCAGATATTCGGCGCCGGTCAGCTTTTCGTAGAGAAAGGGACGGTCGGGGATGTAGCCGGTCTGTTTTTTGCAAAATAGAGGGGCATCATCGAGCCTCTTGCCGCAGATGGCAATGGTCCCCGCCGTCGGCTGCAACAGGCCCGCCAGCATCTTGATGGTGGTGGTTTTGCCGGCCCCATTCGGACCGAGAAACCCGTATATTTCTCCACCCTTCAGCTGAATGCTTACCCTATCCACCGCGGTGAACGAACCGAAGGATTTGGTGAGTTGTTCGATGTGCAGAAGTTTGTGCTGCATGGCTCATTCCTGTCACTTGTGACAAATAGTGTCAATTGGCGGTGGCTGAACCTAACGGTTCGATGGTGAGTGTGCCCAGCAGGGCGCCGATCCGCACCTGTTCCTGCATCTCGCCGACGATGAATCGCAGGTGAGTGAGATCGGCCGGGAACTGGTTGGTGGTGGTATCGATGCTTATCCAGCGGTCGCCCAGGCAGACCTCGTTCCAGGCGTGGTAGTAGAAGGCCTCCCGCTGCCTGGTGACGCCTGCGGCAACCCGGGTGGGGATGGCCGCGGCGCGGGCCAGCGCGGCAAAAAGCGCCGCATGCTCGTTGCAGTCCCCCTGCCGGGCGGCAAGAGTGGTTAAGGCGTCAGGTAGTCCCAGCACCGGCCGCTTCTCGATATTTTCATAGACCCAGGTTGCAAGCTTTTTCACTTTCGTGAGCGGCTCCTCCGTTGCTGCTGTGATTTGCCCCGCGAGCTCCTTTATTTCCCGGCTGTCCGCCTGAATATAGGGCGAGGCGGCGAGCTGGGCGGCACCGTCCGGGCAGGTCGGTGCCGCCGGGGTGGGGGGTTCCGACGGCAGTTCTTCTCGTGCCACGGTAAGGATCCCGTCGACAAAGGTCTGCCTGCCGCCGTCCAGCTCGAAACTTACTTCGTCCGGCAATTCAAGCCGATAGCGCATGGTGCTCCCGTCGAGGCCGGTAAGCTCTCCGCGGGTTTTCACGGCCACGGCTTCGAGGATCTCGCCGCTCTCGCCCACCGCTTCCAGCGCCTTGAATTTCGGCTCCTTCAAAAAGACGAAACCGGCCGGCGATTCCTCCTTCACCACCACGCCCGAATCGTTCAGCCAGGTGCTGACCCGCGCTCCTGAAAATGATTCGATAAATAGGTGCAATTTTTGCATTCTTCCGTTGATAAGGACCGATTCCTTGCCTTTATATTCAAGCACCGATTCCTTGCCGGTCAGCGAGACCGGATCGAACCAGGGGATGCGACGTTTTTCGCCCTCCTTGATGCTTTCGGCGAGTAGATATGCCCGGCGGGAGGTGGCCAGCAGCGGCGGCGTGGAGAAGGTCAACGAATCGCGAATGGTATTGGTGCCGGTGGTAAGCCGGTAATCGACGCGGTTGCCGGTGACGGTGCCGACCGCATGCATCCGGTAGAACGGCGAATGGAACGAGAAATCGAAATTCTTCAGGGAGTTGGTGACGGAAAGGGTGGCCTTCAGCTTAAGTTCGATGGTCTGTACGACTCCGGCGATATTGAGGTTCATCCGGGCATCCTGCGTGAGCAGCCGGTCGTCGTCCGGCCCCGGCAGGTATCGGTTGACCACGTAGCCGATCTTGGCGTTTTTAAAGAAAATGGACTGGTATTCTTCCGATTCGGCCTGCTTGATGGTTTCAAGTTCCTTGGGGTCGATGGTGGCGATGAAGACGTCCCGCCGAAGCAGGAGAATGAAGAGGGTGATCCAGCAGGTAACGATCAGCAGTTTCAGCCAGCCGGCCGGTGTGGTTAAGGAAATGATCATGACCACAGTATAGCCATTCTGCCAAAAGTTGTGAAATGTGACTCACAAAAAGGGCAAAATTTAACCTTATAGAAATAAAAAGAAATGTACCGGAACAAACAGACCATCGTGCTCGCCTCGGGTTCCCCCCGCAGGCAGCAGTACTTAAAGGGGATGGGGTTGGAGTTTACCGTGAAAACCGGCTCGGTTGTCGAGCAGCCGGTGACGGGCGAGAAACCAGACGATTTTGTCATACGAATGGCCGCCGAAAAAGCAGCCGAGGTAAGTGCCCTGTATCCCGAGGCATGGGTGATAAGCGGCGATACCGTGGTCTGCCTCGATAAGAAAATTCTCGGCAAGCCATCGGGGATGAAGGAAGCGGTGGCTTTGCTTATGGCCTTGTCCGGTCGGGAACATCGAGTCATAACGGGTTTTTGCGTCCTCCACGGTGACAGGGGCGTGAAAGTCGTCGAGTCGGTGACGACGTACGTTCGATTCGTGCAGTATTCAGAGAAAATTGCCTTGGCCTATGCGGCGACCGGCGAATGGATCGATAAGGCCGGAGCCTATGGCATCCAGGGCATTGGCGGGTGTCTGGTGGAGAGCATCGACGGGTCATATTCAAATGTGGTGGGACTCCCTCTCTGCCAGCTGCTCCAGGTGCTTCTGACCCATGATGTTATCGAGCCTGCCTTGCCGGGTATTGCCAGAGGTACCGTGGCGAGTTGACTTTTTACAACGAGGCGTGTAACTAAAATAAATTGTACTGTAAATGTAGCCGTTTTCGGAGGCCCGGATATTCGGGTTGATGCAATTTTCATTCGTTTGCCGCAATGAAGATTTTATGTGTGATATACTGCTATAAAAACGGTACTGAAAACGGTGTCGAATAATGGGCCAGATTGTTCCGCAAAGTAAAAGCGTCGAGGCGTTGAAGGTATTCAACAACGCCATCGTGACCAGCCGTCTCTATCCGCCGGAGACGCCTCAGGTCGCCAATGCCGTCGAGCGAGGCTACAAAGGGATCAAGCTTTTCCTGCGCGAACGAGGAAAACTCTTCTTTTCCTTTCGAGACAACGCACCGAGCATCTGCGGGGTCCCCCTCGATCAGGAGACGCTCGACTCTTTCCCGAACCTGATCGTTTTTCGCCAGCTGAAGATGATGGGGTTGCCGAAATTGCAGATCGGTCAGGAGATGGACCGGTTCGCCTTCGGTCAGCTGTTGGCGGTTTTTATCGCAACTCCTGAAAAAATCAAGAATAAGGGAGGGGGGCTGCCGTTCATTACCAGTCTGGGGCTCACCGATTATTTTCCGGAATCCGACGAAGACGAACAGACGGCGCCGGAGCAAGACCCTCCCGAGCCAGCCGACAACCAGGCGCGCCGGACGGTGAAGCTCCAGCCGGAGCTGGTGGCCGGCCTCTGCGGACTGGAGACGCGGACGGCGATCGAAGAGGAACTCACCAAAAGGCTGGCCAGGCCGGACACGGCAACGGAACTCCTGGTCGCAGGTGTCGCCTATATTCTCTCGGACATCCAGAAAAAAAAGGCGATCTTCGCTTCGCCGCTTTTCACCGCGATGCTGCAGAAAGCGGAAATAGCCGTTGCTGAGAGCGACAGAAACGAGGTGGCCGCGGGTCTCGCAGGGACGCTTACGGAAAACCTCAAGGAGCCGGCTCTCTGTGTTTTAATGTCCCAGGAATACCCGGCAGGGTTCGGTGCGAAATGCTATGACGTGCTGGTCGCTTCACTGAAAATCGAGGCGCTCGGCGGCATCTTTGTTATCCTTCGGGAACAGCTGGCCAAGGCAAAACTGCTGGGGGGCGCCAATTCGCCGCGGGTTGAATTTTTCGGCAAGGTACTCCTTCGCCTCATGAATACCGGGCGGGGCAAGCAGTTTCTCAGCACGGAAAAGGCCCGCGCCATCATCCACGAGGGCGAGAAGGCCCGTCGTAAAAAGCGTCTTGAGGCGGGCTTTCAGGGACTGTTGCAGGGCAATAATACTCTATTGCAGAGTGAAGAACTGGTTCAGCATCTCCCCGATGCGGTTCTGCAGATGCTGTCGGCTGGGGAAAATCCCGGGATCATCGTGCGAGCCATGGCGGAGTTCTTTGGCTCGGAGTATGAAGGCCGGCGCGAAGCCCTATTGCGCAGCATGGTGGTCATCGGCGAGCGACTGGTGGTTGACAGCCGCTGGGATCTGATCGATCTGCTGCTCGAATCCCTCCTTCAGGCCATCTGCCGACCGGCGGCGAGCGACGACCTGCTCGAAAAAACTGTCGCGCTCCTCCATCTTGTCATGCAGAACTCCTGGCAGTGCGGCGATCTCGGGCGGGGGGATAAAATCCTCAACAACTTTTTTCAGCTCCGGACCGGACAGACAGGCAACTCCCCGGCGGTCAAGACGATTATCGGCAAGATTCAGGATCGGGGCATCCAGCGAACCAGGTTGCCCGAACTGCTGGCAGACTGTCTGGCTTCGCCTAAGGACGAAGCCCTGGGCTATCGCCTGGCGCTGCAGGGACCGGTCGCCGTCCGCTTCCTGGTCGAGGCCCTGATCAATACCGATAAGACGGAAGATCGGCTGCGGATCATCGATCTGCTCACCTCCAGCCGCAGCTATCTCGCCCCGATCATCGTGGAGCGCCTCCCCGAACACATGCCCTGGTACGGCAAGCGGAACCTCATCAAACTTCTGGGCGAGACGGGGGACGAGGCGAATGCCGAGAGTGCCCTGCCGTTTCTGAAACATGAGGACTTCCGCGTGCAGCGCGAGGCCTTTCTCTGCCTCTACCGGATCGCCGGAAAAAGACGCAAGGAACTGCTGCTCGCCGCGCTTGCCGATTCAACCGAACTCATAAAGCTCGAAATCATTGCCGCTCTGGCCGGTTTCTGCGACTCCGAGGTGGCGGTGCAACTCTCCTTGCTGCTGGCCGATTACGAGTTTTTCAGCGAGAGAAACCGGGCTGAGATCATGCTGAAGATTCTCGATACCCTGGGACGTTGTTCGTGTCAGGAGGCGTACGCCGGGGTGCAGAACTTTCTCCAGCTGCAGGGGGTGCGGGCGGCTCGCAAAAAGATCCCCGAGCAGGTCTGGACCTGCGCCGAAAAGACTCTTAAAACCATCGAGAGCGACCTGCAGGACACCAAGAAAAAGCACATCCAGGCCCACCAGCTGCGCAAGATCGCCATGAAGCAGGCAGCAAAACTGGGAAAATCGGGCAAAACCGAACGGATCATCACCGGCCTGCAGCAGGAGCAGGCGGTGCGCACGCTGCTGGCGCGAGGGGAGCTGGCTGGGGCTCGCGATCAGCTGCTGCAGCTTATTGAAAAAACCGCCAAATCGCGTAATTTTACTCAGGCGGAGCATCTTCGCGAGTGGCTTATCGAGGTCGATCCGAACGCCTTCAGCCACATCATTCAGGCGGCGGAGATCATCGACCGGGAGAAGGCGGCGGCCATCGACAAGAGCCATCTTGAGATCTGGAGCAGTTTATACGACGTACTGACCACCGAGGAATTCAGCACCCTCTATCATTCGCTGAAACACAAAACCTGTCGGAGCGAGGAGGTGCTCGTCACCCAGGGGGCGCTGCAGACGGCGCTTTTTTTCGTCAACAGCGGCAAGGTCAAACTCTATTTCGAAGGCCAGGGTCATGAAGTGCTGATCAAGACCATGGGCAGCGGCGAGATCTTCGGTGCGGGAGCCTTCTTCGACGCCTCGGTTTGGACGGTTTCCGTCGCAACTGTCGGAATCGCGGAAATATCGATCTTAAAGTTTGATAAAATGGAGGAGTGGCGCGAAGACTATCCGGGGCTTGAGTCGAAGCTTCAAGATTTTTGCCGGAAATTCGAGAGGATCGAGGAGTTCCTCGAACGGAATGCCAAGGATCGCCGCGAGCATGAACGGCACCGGCTGAGCGGCAGGGTTCCGACTATGCTGCTCGACAACCACGCCAAGAGCGTCGGCGTCAGTTCGATGGTGGAACTCTTCGATATCTCCGCCGGTGGCCTTTCCTACCTGGCCAGGATCTCGCAGAAGGAATATGCCCGTCTGCTTTTGGGACGCAAGGTCCAGGTGAAATTGCCGGCGGGCGAGAAGTCAGGGGAAACGGCCGTACTGATGGGCGATATTCTGGCGGTGAAAAGCACCTACGCGGTGGAGAACGACTATTCAGTGCATATCCGGTTCGACAAAGAGCTCGCCCCGACACAGCTGTTCGCGATACTTGGCGCAGCTCAGAAGAATGCCCCGGTGACACGATAATGGCTGGAGTTCGGACGGCTGGCCTCGGCTTTTACGGGAGGAGTAATGGCTGAAGGCAACGACGCAGTCTCCCGCTTCTACCTGAAACATCTCGGGGGGCAGTGGCAGGAAACCATGACCGTCGATTGCCCCTTTTGCCGGGAGCACGGTTACGAGACCGGCAGGATGGTCGTGTTCCTGAACAAAAACAGCTTTTTCCACGGCTATTTCCGCTGCCTGAACCGCTGTGTCCCAGGCGGGTATCCGCTCCGCTTCGCCCGGCTTGCGGCCATCCCCTTGACCGAAGTGCCGGGCTATGTGCCCGATCAAGACATCGGTCTGCAGCCTGAGTTTCCAGTGGAAAATCTCAACGATGAGATTATTTCCTACCGGGATCGGATTACCGACCAGCTCTACGACCAGTTCAAGGAAAGCGGGATCAGCCGGGCAGCGCTTACCGAACTGCGGATCGGCTTCAACGGCCGATACCTGGTCTATCCCTACTATCAGGAGGACGGCAACTGCTACTCCGCCCGGTGTATCCATCCGGAGAGGTCGGAAGACTTCTTCTGGCACGGCAACCAGGATTTCAGCCGGGAGCCCTTCAACCTCTACAACGTTCAGGACATCCAGCACTGCGAGAACGGCACGCTCTTCGTCTGCGAGGGGGAGGACAACCTCTTGACCTTAAAGCAGCTCGGGTTTTCCGGCGTGGCAGTGCCCCACTACACGGTACTGGAAAAACTTCCCGCCAGCATCTTCGATAAGATCAGAACGCTTTTTATCGCCATCGCGAATACCTTGGAGTCGGAAAACGCCGCGAAAAACCTCGCCTCGCGAGTCGGCTATAAGGCAAGGATCCTCACCTGGCTGCCCAACGCGCCGCGCAGCTATTGTCTGCGCCGCCTGGCCAGGGATACCGGCAAGGGTTTTGCCGGCAAGGTCGGGGAGATGGTCAAGCGGTCGCGGGCTTTTTCGCCCTTTGCCACACCCCAGCGGGAATATTCGCTGTTCCTCCAGACGCAAGCGCAAGAACAGGGCGAGGAATACAGCAACCTCGCGTCCGGTTTTGGTCTGCTCGATGCGGCGGTCGGCGGCATCCACGGCATCAACGTCATCGGCGGGGCGCCGAAGGTCGGCAAATCGACCTTTATGATCCAGGTGGCCTCGGAAATGGCTCTGCGCAAGATCCCGGTGCTCTACTACGATTTTGAAAACGGTCGGCAGAAAATCTACCAGCGGACCTTGAGCCGCATGGCCCGGCTGTCCACCGATCGGATCCGGGCTCAGCATCTGCCGGTGGACGAGCGGCAGCGGGTGGAGGAGGCCCGGAAGGCGCTTGAAAAGATGCTCTTTTACTGGCGGGTGATCAACGACCGCAAGGTGACGCCCGAACTGATGCGCAAGCATATCGATTTCATCCGCCATGAAACCCGTAGCGAATATACCGTGGTGGTTATCGACAGCCTGCACAAACTGCCGTTCAACGACTTTTCCGAGCGCCGCACCGGCATCGACGCCTGGCTGCGGCAGATGGAGTCGATCCGCGACGACCTGCAGGTCTCGTTTTTGGTTATCTCCGAACTCACCCGCGGGACCACCGGTTCCTACCGGGAGGAGCCGCATCTCGGGGTCTTCAAGGGTTCCGGCGACATCGAGTACAGCGCCGACAACGCCATGGTGCTCTATCCGACGGCGCCGGACAGCGGCGACCTGACCGAAAGTGACGACATCGCCGCCAGGAAGAGCACGCTCTGGCTGGTGGCGAGCCGGGAACACAGCCCCGGCCGGGTCGCCGAATACCGGCTGGACTACCCCTTCTGGGGCTTCAGCGAATTTGCCGTTTCTTCGACTGCGGACGGCCAATAACCCTCCGCTCAGATCCTTTCGTTCTGCCGCCATTCCTCAAGGGCCGTAAGCGCCAGCTGCGACCGCTCCTGCCCCCGCATCTTCTTTTTGACCTTGGTCTGCCAGGCCGGGAAAAGTCCGAAATTGACATTGGACGGCTGAAATCTCTTCGGGTCGCTACCCGTCAAATGGTTGACCAGGGAACCCAGCGCGGTAGCCGCCGGGGGTACCACCGGCTGTTCACCCGTTGCCAGGCGGGCCGCATTGATGCCGGCGAGCAAGCCCATGGCGGCCGATTCGACATAC
>MGTI01000038.1:0-6054 GCA_001799365.1 Desulfobacterales bacterium GWB2_56_26
GCTTATCCTGATCCAGCCGAGATTGGTGTCCTGATCGGCGACAATGACCAGGAAGGCTTCTTCGCCGACCGGCGCAAACATGACCGGTCCGCTGGCAAACTCGAACATGGTCATGCGCAGATCGCCCTGGCCCAACTGATTGCCCATCGACTCGGCGGAACCGAAGCCGGAAGAGGCGATGGCCCCGATCATTTCCGCATCGATCCCCGCACGTGCCAGACTGTCCAGGAGAAAGCCGTCCCGCCCGACGAGACACGCGGTGTGAACGCCTTCAATATTGGTGAATTCGGCCAAAATCTTCTGTATTTCAGTCATTTCAAATTCCTCGGTAAAGGTTTCTTGTTGATATGTTAAATCTGCAGAATCTTGTGCTGTCGTTTCGTTTTCTGGAGTCTCGGCGGGCGCGGCCGGGGCATAGTCGTCAACCGGACCGGCGATGGGCTCAAGCAAGGCCTTTCCGCCGGGAGAGGATTTGCTGTCGGCCCTCTCGTCGTTTTTGACCGCCGTTTCAAAGAGCAGCGCCTCAATGCTTTTGTTGATACTGACAACCGGCGGCTGAACGCCGCGGATGTTCTGGAGCGAGCCGCCTTGGAAACTCAGGATGGTGAAGAAGGCGTCCTCGCCCATTTCGCGCCCGCACATGGCGTGAACCACCGCACCGTCTTTGAAAAAAATCATGCCTTCCCGGTCGCCGGTGGCGACCTTGAGAGCGACGGTCGCCCGCGAAAGGCTGTTGAACTGGACGATATCGACGAGATCGATCCCGTCGACAGTGCCCTGGAAGCCTTCATTCTCCTTCAACACCTCTTCGACAATGGCCCGTACTTCTTTGATGTCGAAAGGCTTTTCGATAAAGCGCAGGCTGCCGCTCATCATCGCTTTATCCTTGAAGGCGTTGGAGGGGTAGGCGGTCATGATGATGACGCCGGTGCCGGGAAAGCGATTGTTGATCTCGATGAGGAGGTCGAGTCCGCTCATGCCCGGCATGTTGATGTCGGTTATGACCAGATCGATCGTAATGTCGCTGAGTGTGGCCAGCGCCTCCTCGCCTGATTTTGCGGCAAGAATCTCGACACCCGTCATGCCTTTGTTGAGATTCCTCTGCAACATCCAGAGCATATCTTCTTCGTCGTCGACAACCAGTACTCTCTTCATAATTTCACCAGTTTTTTATCCCAATCCCCCGGACAAGGGGGCCTTGGGCGGAAACGTTGCGGAAGCATGTCTATAAACCCGGTATGATGGCCGGGATAATGGGATGAGTGCAAGAGCGAGACCAACTTGACGAAAGGGGAAGAATTAAGCTAATATGCTGAAAATATAATATAATATCAGAAGGAGTCGGGAGGATGGTTGGGTTGAAGGTGGTTGAAATCTGGCCAGTTGGTCAATTTTTGACCAGTTAACCCGGATTTCTCACCAACCGAGGTTGCCGTGGATGTGGATGCGAGGCGATGAGTTAATCGTATTTGGAGTATCGGTCAACTTCTGGAAATCGACAAAATGTTCATGAGAAATCCGGGTTAGAGGCTGTCTCTCAAGGTGGTCCTGGAAATGCCGAGGATCCTTGCCGCCTTCGATTTATTATTATTAACGGCGTTCAGTACCTTGTGGATGTACTGCCGTTCCATCTCTCTCAGACTCGGCAAGGGCTCTTTCTTCGTATCCGGCGCCTGACTGTCGGGGGTGAGGCCGGCCAGGGTCAGCCAGCCGCCCGTGGTGAAAATGACTTCCCGTTCAATGATATTGCGCAGTTCCCTGATGTTGCCCGGCCAATCGTGCTGCAGTATTTTCCGCCGCGCCTCGGGGGTGAATCCCTGCAGATTTTTCTTCAGTTCCCGCTGCAATTCGAGCAGGAAAAAGTCGGCGAGCAGCAGGACATCCTCGCCCCGTTGCCGTAAAGGGGGGAGGGCGATGGGCAGGACATTCAGGCGGTAAAAGAGATCTTCGCGAAACTTGCCCCGATCGATCTGTTCTTCGATATCGGCGTTGGTGGCGGCGACGATGCGGATTTTCACCTTGATGTCCTTCAGTCCGCCGACCTTCCGGAAGGTCGACTCCTCGATGAGCCGGAGCAGCTTGGGCTGCAGGTCGATGGGCAGGTTGCCGATTTCGTCGAGGAACAGCGTCCCGCCGCTCGCCACCTCGACGAGGCCCTTCTTGTCGACTGCGGCACCGGTGAAGGCGCCCTTTTCATAGCCGAAGAGTTCAGACTCCATCAGGTTTGACGAGAGGGTGCCGCAGTCGACTTTGACAAAGACCCCTTTATGCCTTGGGTGGCCGGGGCGGCTGTCGTGGATGGCTCTCGCCGTGATTTCCTTGCCGGTGCCGGTCTCGCCAGTGATGAGGATGGGGGAATCGACCTGCGCCGCCAGCTTGATCGCCTCCTTGACCCGCCGCATGGGAGGACTCTCGCCGAGGATGGTGCCGATGCCGATCTCCTGGTGGAGCAGGCTCGCCTTTTTCCGCATCAGCCGGGCCTGGAGGAGACGGTTGAGAATAGCCCTGAACTCAATGATATCGAAGGGCTTGACGATGTAATCGACGGCGCCGGCTCGGAGAGACGCCACCGCCGTTTTCGCCTCGTTGATGCCGGTGAGCATGACGATGTCGATGTCGCCGGCGATCTCCTGGATGTCGCCGATGAGATCGATGCCGCTCACGTCGGGGAGGCCGATATCGAGAAAAACCAGATCGATAACCGCCGAGCGGAGGATGTCGAGACCGTCGCGGCCAGCGGCCGCGGTGATCACCCGGTATCCTTCCTTTTCCACCACCTTGGCCAACGAATACCGCAGGTCTTCCTGGTCATCGACGATAAGCACCGTGCCCATTATACTACATATGCCTGGAAAAAGATGATGAAGGTAGTACCTTTGCCCGGCTTGCTTTCGAGCACGATGGTGGCGTCGTTTTCCTTGAGCGTCCGGTAGACGATGGACAGGCCGAGGCCGGCGCCGGAGGTCTTGGTGGTGAAGAAGGGTTCGAAAACCTGCTCGGCCACCTCCGGCGGCATGCCCATGCCGTTGTCGGTGAAGTGGACGACTACGTAGTTGTTGCTTTCCAGCACCGGAAATCTCTTCTTGAAGTAATGCACCTTGCTTTTCCCCAGATACCGGGCGGATATTTCAATTTTTCCCTGTTCCCGGATGGCATCGATGGCGTTCAGGAAGAGGTTGAGAAAGACCTGCTGAACCTGGTGCGGATCGGCGATGATCGGCGGTAGGTCGGTGCCGATATCCTCGAACAGCTCGATGTGGTTTTTGGTCAGCCGGTTGTGGATCAATGGCCGCGTTTCGGCGACGATGGCGCGCAGCGATGTGGGTCTTTTATTCGGCTCGGCCGGCCGGGCATAGGAGAAGAAATCGCTCAGCAGTTCGTTCAGGCGGTCCACCTGCCTGATGATACGCTGCGAGCATTCCAGCTGTTCGCTGTTGTCTTTGGCTTCTTCCTCGATGGACTGAGCCATGATCTTGATGCCCGCCAGGGGGTTCCGCACCTCGTGAGCAACCGCCGAGGCAATCTCGGCAATGGTCGACAGCCGGTTCATCTTTTCCATCTCCTTGCGGACATATTTCAGCTCGGAGATATCGGAGAGGGAGACGATCACCCCAATCTTTCGCCCCCTTGCATCCTCCTGGGGGACGTTGGAAAAGCCGATGATCTTCTTGTCATGGGCGGGGGTGGTGAGGGTCAGCTCGCGGTCGAGCTGGTTGGTTTTCGACGGCAGGGTGGCCAGAAGCTGCACGGCGGCGGTCTCGCCCAGGAACGCGCTCAGGTATTGCCCTTCGAGCTGGGCGGTGAACGGCTTGAAGATCGTCTGGGCCACCGAGTTGGATTTCCTGATCCGGCCTTCCAGATCAACCACGATCAGGCCGTGATTCAGGCCCTGGATGATTGACTCCGAGAATTTTTTCTCTTCCCGCAAATTGATAATCGAACCGCGGAGATCGTTGACCAGCTGGATGAGCTGCTGATCCATCTGCTGGCCCTCGATGGTTACCGCCAGGATGTTGGCGATCGCCTCCAGCAGTCCCTCCGTCTCAGACGACCACTTGTGGTCCCGGTTGACATAGACGGTCAGCACGCCGAGCCGCTGGTCGTCCTTGACGATGGGCGCGCAGTAGTTGCCGAAAAAGTGGTCGGTAGTTCCGGAATGTACGGCAAGCGGCGGAGCGGTCCGGAAAAATTGCAGCGTACCTTTCTCTGCCGCCAGTCCGCAGTGGCAGAGGTCGAAGCGGGATTCATTGCAGGGATTTACAGCCCCTTCGGGAAAACCTCTCGCCACCAGGAGATCGAGGGTTTCCGAGGCCTGGTCGATGAGAAACAGGGCGGCTTTGTCCGAGAGTTCCAGGGTATGCAAGGAGAGGAGATAGTCGAGGATGCGGCCAATCTTGGTTTTGAGAGGGTGTGGTTCGAGCGCGGTTTTCAGGACTTCGATGAGGATGCTCCTGTAGCTTTGTTCCAGCGGTGCAGGGGAGATCTGCACCCGTTCTTCCCATTGACTTGTCTGCTCCATGCGACTCTCCTGCCGAGTCTCAGGCCGGCTTCCCGCTCGGCCTGCCGATACCTTCCTTGTAAATCCTCAACTTTTCAGCATAGTAAATTGTTTTATGATGAAAAAACAAGAAAATACCCAAATGCGGCCAAAATAAATGAACCTTGCACAGGGGGAGAACTTCTCCTGATCCATCTGTCATTATTGGTCGGTTATGGTTATTATGAGTCCCTGTGTGGGCGATTACTTGAAAAATTGCAGAATTGGAGTACTCGTTGGCGACAAAGGGTTAATGGCTTAGGCCGCAGAGGCAACAGGCGAAACATGGAAGCAACACAGTACGGGAAATTTTTATCGACAAAGGAGGTGGCCAAGCTCCTTAATGTCAATGAAAAAATGGTTTATGCCCTGGTGAATGACAAGGGACTGCCGGCCACCAAGGTCACCGGCAAATGGCTTTTTCCGCGAAGGCTGGTGGAGGAATGGCTGGAGACCCATGTCGTCAATTATAAAAAACCGGGCAACAGCTCCTCTTCCGAACACGGGGTGCTCCTCCTGGCCGGGAGCGACGACCTGCTCTTTCAGCGAACTCTCACCCTGTTTCATGCCAAGCAATCGGAAACCGTAGGTTTTTTCGCCAACCTCGGCAGCATGGGCGGTCTCAAATGTCTGCGGCGGGGGATATGTCATATCGGCGTGTGCCACCTCCTGCAGGATGACAACGAGGAATATAATTTCGACTTTGCCGATCAGGAACTGGAAAAGGCTCCGATTTTCGTCAACTTCAGCCGTCGCCAGCAGGGCATCCTGGTCGCGCCGGGCAATCCGAAAAATATCACTGGCGTGGTGGATCTCGCCCGCGGCGACGTGACCATCGTCAACCGTCCCTTGGGCACCGGCACGAGACTCTTGCTGGACTATGAAATCGCCAGATCCGATATCTCGTCCGGGCAGATCAAGGGCTATCACCGCGACGTGGCACGACACCTCGATGCGGGTCTGGAGATTCTGGCCGGCCGGGCCGATGCCGCCCCGGCCATCAGCGCCGTGGCCGGCATCCTGGGCCTTGGCTTCGTGCCGCTCCGGTGGGAACGGTTCGATCTGCTGATTGCCAGGGAGTGCTTTTTTGAGCGGGGCATCCAGAGCTTTATCGGTCTGTTGCACGAAAAACCGTTTCAGGACCTGGCTGCGACATTTACCGGCTATGACATATCACTTTGCGGGAAAATGCTTTTCCCCGATAACTTTAATAAGGAGAGTAGTTCATGAAAAAAATGGCAGTCTGGCTTGGAATTGTGTGTCTCTTGGGAGTTTTCGCCGAAAACGGCATGGCCGCTGACAAGGTCTTGAAGATGTCGACGACCACGAGCACCGAGGCATCAGGGCTGCTCGACGTCCTCTTGCCCGAGTTACTGAAGGATACCGGCATCGAGGTGAAGGTGGTTGCCAAAGGAACCGGGGCGGCCATCCGGGACGGTGAGGACGGCAACATCGATGTGATCTTCGTCCATGCCAAGGCGCGGGAAGAGGAGTTCGTCGCCAAGGGATTCGGTACC
>MGTI01000038.1:6080-6650 GCA_001799365.1 Desulfobacterales bacterium GWB2_56_26
CTTCGTTATCGTTGGTCCGGCCGACGATCCGGCGGGTATCAAAGGCCTGACCGAGGCCGGGCCGGCCCTGACGAAGATCGCCACCGCAAAAGCCCCCTTCATTTCCCGCGGTGATGACAGCGGCACCCATACCAAGGAGCAGGCGCTCTGGAAGGGCACGGGTCTGCCGCTTGCCGAGCAGACCCGGAAGATCGTCAGCAAGGGACAGGAGAAGGAAGTCAAATACATGGTCCCTGCCGATTCATCCGCCTGGTATATGTCAATCGGTCAGGGCATGGGCAAGGTGATCACTTTTGCCGAAGAGAAAAAGGCCTACACCATGACCGACCGGGGCACCTATATCAAGATGAAATACGGCAAGACTCCTGGGGTGGAACTGGATGTTCTCTGTGAAGGCGGCGCCGATCTGGCAAATTTTTACGGGGTCATTCCGATCAATCCGGCTAAGCATCCCCACGTGAAGAACGACCTGGCAATGCAGTTTGTCGAGTGGCTCATTTCACCGAAGGGCCAGGGGCTGATTGGCGGATATAAGCTGGAGGGGAAACAGCTCTTCTTCCCGGACGCGAA
>MGTI01000038.1:6712-6883 GCA_001799365.1 Desulfobacterales bacterium GWB2_56_26
TTTTGAATTTCTGGAGTATTGCAAGTTATGGATATGTTGTTTGACGGCGTGCAGTCGGCGATCCTGCTGCTGGTATCCTGGGATAAGGAGCTGGTGGAGATTGTCATGGTGTCTCTCAGGGTGAGTTTTTTTGCGACCCTGATCGCAGCGATAATTGGCATTCCCGGCGGC
>MGTI01000039.1 GCA_001799365.1 Desulfobacterales bacterium GWB2_56_26
TTTCCGGCCAGGATCTTCCTTACCCCCTCATGAGAAAGACGGATATCGAATTCGTCGCGCAGTTTGCCGGAGATTTCCCGGTAGGACCAGCGCTCCAGGCGCATCGTGACGATCTGGTCGATGATCTTCTGCTGCGACTCGTTCGGCACAAGAAACCCCTCCTCGTTAACCTCCCAGCCGAAAGGCACCGGCCCGCCAAGATACTTGCCCTGCTGCCTCCGGTGCTTTTTGGCCATCCTGATGGCCTGACCGTGGCGGCTGCCTTCACAGACCGACAGGGCCGCCAGCAGTTTCCGGACCAGTTCCGCGCAGCCTTCGGAGACTATCAGACGACGTTTTTCCGGCACACTGATATTGGCCCCGAGATCGACACAGTGCAGGGCCACCCGATCCTTGTGCAGCAACCGGAGTAGCCGTTCTCCCTCCACCGCCGAACTGAGGATCCAGGCAGCTTTCATAGTAATTATCGTATCGCCGGCAGCACACCTGCGCAGCAAGGCACCTCCTTGCGGACGCTCGTGAAACGGCTGTTGCAGCGGCGCTTGTTCTTCGACGAAGATCTCGGTAATGGCCAAGCCGATGGATCGGGCATACTCGGTGAGCGCCCTCTCCTGCTCAGTCGCCGGCACCAGATAGTCCTTATCCTGGGCAAGAAAGATATACCCGAAAACATGCATTGTCCTGATCCCTCCCCTGATAAACCTGTGAAGCCGTTCATCCGCTCCCGGAATCGGCCGGGAAAAGGTCAAAGGTACCAGATTTGCAGATTTTTGCCAACGACGGATGGACCCTTGCGCCTTACCGTTTTAACAATGCCTCAGTGGGCAAAACGACGTACGGTTTCGACAGGTACCGACCGTTCCGGAAAGCAAACCATAAGGTTTCTGTATCAGCCGATAATCGCCGGAATAGAGTCTTTTCCAAGCATTTTCAAGCTCTCCGCCGCACATGACAAACAGTTTTTGGTTCTCTTCACCGGCAGACAGTGCTATACTAGGTGGTTTTCTGCGCCCTTTTGCGTATTTTTCGCCAACCATTTCCCAGGAGCTGCCGTCCTCGGTTCTCCTCAAGCAATCATGCAGACCCGTCCAGAACTTCTTGAACAGTATAAAAAACTTACTCCTTTTGAACAGGCACTCCTGCAATTTTTGTCGGTTGTCTACGAACCCGCCCACTCGACTCTGATCGTCAATTGTCTGCGTAAACTGGATCTGAAAAATCCGCGGGGCAACAAGCCAACCACCGCCAATCTTACCCATTATTTCGCGAAATTCGAGCAACTGGGCCTTCTCACGCGAGATCGCCAGTGCGCCGAAGAAATCGTCGAAGTCCTCAGCAAGATGGCGGTGAAGGAGAATACCTTCGCCGATTACGCCAAAGTCATTCAGGAAGAGGCCCCGGTAACCTACTATTACGGAAAATGGACGACCCGCTGCTGGCGCGGCATGCGGGAGATGCGGATCGGGGTCTACACCCAGCAGTTCGATATCATCGACGATGCCACGGATTTCATCGACAGCCAGTGCCGGGACATGGCGGCCCAGCCGCCCCCAACCGTGCGCATCCTGACCCGACCGTTCGATCCGGTGTGGCTGCGCTCCTTATCCACTTCTTTTCGATTTTACCTGCTCAACAACGTCCTGCAGTACGCCCAGGCGGTACTTGCCGATTTCCCCGAGATCACCGCCTTTCTCGCCTCCGACGACGAATTCAACAACCTTGGCGCCGATGAGCAGCTGCCATTCAAGAGGCTCCTGTTCCACGACCTGCTCTTTCGCGGCAGGCTGGACGAAGCGCGAGACTTGACGGAGTCCCAGCAGGACTCTTTCCTCGGCACCGGCGCCCGCGGCACCCTGCTCTTTTTGCGCGGCGACAGCCACAGGGCGCTCGCCGCCTATAACGAGGATCTCAATTTCCTGAAGAGATTCAGCAGCGACGACAACGTGGCCCTGTTCGGGCCCTGCGGACTCTTTTATATCCTCACCCGCCTGCATCTGGCCGACAAGGAAGAGTACCACGAAATAGCCAACAGTATAGGCGTGGTCCAGTCGCTTTTCCGCGGCGCGCAGGAAAACGACGCCTACGGCTTTCTGGCCGAAGTGGTGGCATCCCACATCAACAAGGGATTGCAAAGCGGGGATATCCTGCTGCCGGAAGGTAAACAACACAACGCCCTGACCGTAATCTTTGCCGGCATCTGTCAGTACTGGCTCAACAGCTCGCTGGAACCCGATGTCGAATCGGAGATTTTCGCCCTCTACCAGAAGGCTCGGTCCGGCGGCTACCGATTCTTCACACTCTTGCTCGGCGAGATCCTGGCTACCGCCCAGCAGGACGATTCAGGCGATCCGACCCATCTCAGCCAGTTGCGGCAAGAGACCGGCATTGTCCCCATTCTCTCCATTTTAGCCCCGGAAGAGCCCTGGAAACGCAGCCTCCAGGCCCTGATTTACGCGACGGCCCAGGATGGGGACAATCCCCAGCAGGCCTCCCGGCTCATCTGGATGGTCGGTTTCGAGGGCAAGGAAATCACCATCTCGCCCCGGGAACAGCGGCAGACGCCGGAAAACGACTGGAGCAAGGGCCGGCCGATCTCGCTCTCCCGGCTCTACCAGACCAACAAACTGAATTACCTGACCTCCCAGGACCGGAAGATCTGCGTCGCCATCAAGAGGAACCTCAATCCCGAGACCCATGCTGTAACCTACGCCCTCGATATGGACAAGGCGCTCCTGGCGATGATCGGCCATCCCAATCTCTATCTCGCCGACTCCCCCCACATTTCGGTAGAGTTCGTGTCGGGCGAGCCGGAACTGCTGGTCGAGGAGAAGGGAGACAACCTGCACATCTGCTTCGCCCACCCGATCACCTCCGACAACATCAATTTCCAGAAGGAGACGCCGACCCGGGTCAAGATCATCAGCATCAACGACAACCACCGGCGCATTGCCCAGATCACCGGCAAAAACGGCATCACGGTGCCGAAATCGGCCAGCGAGCAGGTGCTGACCGCGATCGGCAACATCTCCTCCTTCATGACCGTCCATTCGGCCATCGCCGCTGACAGTTCCGCCAGAAAATCCGGCAACATCACCTTCGTCGAGGCCGATTCCACCATCTACATGCACCTCATCCCCTACGGCACCGGTTTCCGCCTGGAGATGTTCGTCAAGCCCTTCATCGAGGGCGGGCACTATCTGAAGCCTGGCCAGGGTGTCGAAAACATCATGGCCGAGGTCAACGGAAGGCGGCTGCAAACCCGGCGCAATCTGGCACTCGAGGAAGAGAAAGCCCGCGATATCGAGGAACTCTGCCCTATCCTCGACATGGCCGTCGATATGGAACAGGAGAACGATCGGGAGTGGCACCTCTACGACCCGGACGACTGTCTCCAGGCCCTTATGGAACTCCAGTCGATCCGGGATAAGGTGGTGATCGAATGGCCGGAAGGGGAAAAACTGACCATCACCCAGAAGGTCTCTTTGGACAACCTCAACCTGAAAATCCGCACCAACCGGCAAAACTGGTTTGCCATGAGCGGTGAGCTCACCCTCGATCAAGGCCAGGTCATCGAACTGAAAGAGCTGCTCACCAAACTCAAGAACACCGCCGGTCGCTTTGTCGAGATCGGCGACGGCCAGTTTATCGCCTTGACCCAGGAGTTCAGGAAAAGGCTCGAAGACATCAACCTTTTTGCCGAAAGCGGCGGAGATGACGGCGGCGATGAGGTCCTGATCCACCCCCTGGCCGCCATTCAGCTGGAAAAGCTCACGGCCCAGGCCAAGACCGCGACGGATGCGGGCTGGGAGAACCAGCTCCGGCGGATCCGCGACGCCCAGGATTACAAGCCGGAGGTGCCGTCGACCCTGCAGGCCGACCTGCGCCTTTACCAGCGGGAGGGTTTCGAATGGCTGGCCCGGCTGGCCCATTGGGGAGTGGGCGGGTGTCTGGCCGACGATATGGGGCTCGGCAAAACCTTGCAGTCCCTGGCCGTCATCCTCAATATGGCGGCCGACGGGCCATCGCTCGTCGTCGCTCCGACCTCGGTGTCGACCAACTGGATGTCGGAGGTGCGGCGGTTCACCCCGACCATCAACATCAAACTCTTCACCGGCCGCGACCGGGAGAAGAGCATCAGGGAACTGGGCAAATTCGATCTTTTGATCACGACCTACACCCTCCTGCAGCAGGAAAACGAGCTGCTGTCGTCCATTACCTGGCAGGCGGTCATTCTTGACGAGGCCCAGGCCATCAAGAATTCGGCCACCAAACGCTCCCAGGCGGCCATGGCCCTGAAGGCCCGCTTCAAGCTGATAACGACAGGCACACCCATCGAGAACCATCTCGGGGAACTGTGGAATCTCTTCCACTTCATCAATCCCGGGCTCCTCGGCAGCCTGAACAGCTTCAACGAGCGGTACGCCATCCCCATCGAACGTTATCAGGACCGGGAAGCCAGGCGCAAGCTGCGCAAGCTCATCCGCCCCTTCATCCTGCGCCGGATCAAATCCCAGGTGCTCGAAGAACTGCCGTCCCGGACCGAGGTCACCCTCGAAGTCGAGATGAATCAGGAGGAATACCATTTCTACGAGGCGCTGCGGCAGAATGCCCTGGATATGCTGGAGAGCGCCAGGGACAAACGAGGCCGCCATCTGCAGATCCTCACCGAAATCATGCGCCTGCGCCAGGCCTGCTGCAACCCCCGCCTGATCGACCGCAACAGCTCCATCGAAAGCTCAAAGCTGAAGGTCTTCGCCTCGATCATCGAGGAGCTGCTGGAAAGTCGCCATAAGGCTCTCGTCTTCAGCCAGTTTATCGGCCATCTCAACTTCATCCGCGAATATCTCGACCGGCAGAAAATCAGCTATCAGTACCTGGACGGCAGCACCAGTTCCAAGCAGCGGAAGCTGAATGTCGACGCCTTTCAGGCGGGCGAAGGCGATCTCTTTCTCATCAGCCTCAAGGCGGGCGGCCTGGGTCTCAACCTGACCGCCGCCGATTATGTCATTCATATGGATCCCTGGTGGAACCCGGCCATCGAGGATCAGGCCTCCGACCGGGCGCACCGGATCGGCCAGACCCGGCCGGTGACCATCTACCGCTTGGTCTGCAAGGACACCATCGAGGAAAAAATCGTCAAACTCCATCAGGAAAAGCGCGACCTGGCCGGCAGCCTCCTGGAAGGCAGCGAGGTGAGCGCTCAGATGAATTCAGAGGAACTGCTCGATCTGATCAGAAACAGCTGAAAGCCCAGCTTTTCGTAGCCGCCCGAACGACCGTGGGTTGCCGGAACGCCCGGCGACCCACCCGCATCATGTGCAAATCCCCACCGCTTCCGATCCGGCCCCGTACTCCGTCCATCGATGCCGACAATAAAAAAATGTGACATTCGCCAAAGCTTTGGCGATAATAGAAAAGTACCTCGCATTCTAAGCTCTTCAGGTTACGGCATCATATGAAAGGCATCGGCCCCAAGTACCTCGTCCTACTCGGATGTGCGGCAGGAATCCTCCTGACACTGTTGATCAGGTCGCAGATCTACGACCGGCAAAGAAGCGGGCCGATATTCTCCCTCATGCCTACCGAAAAGCAGTCGGAACAAGCGGCAATCATTGTCCATTTCCATGAGCGCAGACCTTTCTACATGAGCGACGGCGACAAGGTATACGGTCTGGTCGTCGACCCCATCGCCCTGGCCTTCAAGACCGCCGGCATCCCCCACGTCTGGCAGGAGACGCCGGCCAGACGGCAGTTGGATATCATCGAAAGAAACGAGGATGAGAGCTGTGCCGCCGGCTGGTTCAAAACCCCGGAACGGGAGGCTTACGCCAAATATTCCCTGCCGATTTACCAGGATAAACCTTTTGTTGCGGTCGCCCGGGCCGATAACGAATATCTCGCCGAGACGGAGACCCTCGACCGGGTCCTGCAGGAGTGGCGCCTCAAGCTGCTGGTGAAAGAGGGCTATTCCTACGGCCGGTTCATCGACCTGCGGGTGAAAGAACTCCACCCGAGAACAATAACCACCACGGCCGAGAATCAGAACATCCTGAAGATGATCGAAAATTACCGGGCCGATTACAGCTTTATGACGGAGGAAGAGGCGCAGGATCTCCTGACATCCCCCGAGGCGAAAGCCGGGACCTTCAGGATCGTCCGTTTCTCCGACATGCCGGCCGGCGGCAAACGCTATATCATCTGCAGCAGAAAAGTCGGCCGGGAAATCATCGACCGACTCAATGCGGCGATCCTTACCCTGCATCCGGTCGAGGAGGATGAATGAAGGACGGCAAGCCCTACAAGGTAATCCCCCTCGTGAGCCTTACGATCCTGACGGCGGTTTTCTGCCTTTTTGTCATCGGCTTTGAGAAATATTCGGTCAACCAGGCTGAGGCCAGACTGGAAAAACACGCCCTGGTGGTCGCCGACTCCCTCTGGAACTTCAATTCTGCCGGAATAGTCGAGTACCTGCGCCTGGCAGCCGAAGCGGATCACTATGCCACGCTGGAAATCGTCAACAAAGACGGGAATATATTCCAAGCAGTCGGCACCAGTCCGCCTTCCGGGCTTGAGCGGCTGCTGCTTGCCGCCCATCTCATCCCGAAGGTGGAACTTGTCTCCCAGGTATGGTCGAAGACGGACCTGCTCGGCTGGGTCAAGGCGGTCTGGATCCCCACGACAATCCCCATCTATGTTACCATGTTCGTCTTTTTGCTGATGGTCCATCTGGTCGTCGTCCTCTACTGCAGGATCCTGAAGCAAAAACTGTTGCTCGAACAGCGGGTCGCCGAACGGACCTTCGAGTTGTCGCAGGCAAACAATGCCCTCAAACGGGAAATCCATGAAAGGACTCTCGCCGAAAAGGAGAGGGGAGAGCTGCAGTGCAGTCTGGAACGGTCGAAGAAAATGGAGTCCCTCGGGCTGCTCGCCGGCGGCGTCGCTCACGATCTGAACAATGTACTGTCGGGTATCGTGAGTTATCCGGACCTCTTGTTGCACGATATGCCGGAAGACAACCCAATGCGCCGCGTCATCCTGACAATCCGCGATTCCGGCATGCGGGCGGCGGAAATCGTCCAGGATCTGCTCACCCTTGCCCGGCGCGGTGTCGTCACCAGAAAGATGGTGAACCTCAACAACCTGATCGACGAGTACTGCAATTCGCCTGAATATCGCAAACTGCTCGACGTCTCGGCCAACCTCGAAATGGAACTCCAGCTCGACCCAAACCTGGCAACGGTCACGGGCTCTCCGGTCGCCCTGAAAAAGGTGCTGATGAATCTCGTGGCCAACGGGGCCGAAGCACAACCACATGGCGGCAGGATCCGGATAGCTACCCAAAACGTCATCCTCGCAGCTCCGCTCGAAGGTTTTCAGCGGATTGGCCCGGGGGAATTTGTGGTTTTGACCGTGGCCGATGAAGGCGAGGGTATCGCGCAGGACGACCGGCAGCGGATCTTCGAACCGTTCTACACCAAAAAGGTGATGGGCAGAAGCGGCACCGGCCTGGGGCTGACCGTGGTCTGGGGGACCGTCGAAGACCATGGCGGAGCCATCGATATCGACAGCGAACTCGGCCTGGGTACCACCATCTCCGTCTACCTGCCGGTCGGTCGGGACTCACATCAACCTGGCCCCGATGAACCGGATGTGCACCGGGATCTCCTCGGCCACCGCGAGACGATTCTGGTCGTCGATGACGTCCTCTATCAGCGGGAAATCGCCTGCGCCATGCTCAAACGGTTGAACTATACGCCGCTTGCCGTGGAAAGCGGGGAGGCGGCGATCAGTCTTGTGCAGACCAAAGAGATCGATCTGATGATCCTCGACATGATCATGGACGGCGGAATCGACGGCCTGGAGACCTACCGCGGCGTGCAGGATTTTCGTCCCGGCCAGAAGGCTGTCGTCGTCAGCGGCTTTTCGGAAACGGACCGGGTGCACGAGGCTCAGCGCCTCGGTGCCGGAGTCTGTCTTAAAAAGCCCTACACCTTCGACGAGCTGGCTTTAGCGGTGAAACAGGAGCTGCAGAAAGTCCGCCACTACTCCTGAAGGTTGGGAAGAATCAAACCGTAGAAGCTGTTGTCCCCACCCTCGAAGAACCAACCCAGGTGAGCCCGGCAGCCGCTGCAGAGGGCGAAACGCCAGAGATAGCCGGCGAACCAGGTGAATTCGGGAGTCGGCTCCCCGGCATTGCGGCAGCCGGGCGCCCTGCGGAAACAGCCCAGCTCGAAGACAATGCCGGCCGGATTGAAAAACGTGTGGGCGTGCGAGCCGCCCACCACGATCTTCTCGTTCCTGCTGGTCACCACGGTCCCGCAGACCCGGCACAGGATGCCGTCCAGCGGTTCGGCGCTCTGCTTCTCCTTTTCCTTGACGGTGGGAATTTCCCCCGTCAGATGGTCGACCCGGAAAAGGAGGCTGTCACTCTTTCTTGTCTCCACTGTAATAGTTGACAATGGCACTGATCATCTCCGGGATTGTGTGCTTATCCGGTCGGACATCGACCCGCAGTCCGCTGTCGGTCACGGTCTTGCCGGTGATAGGACCGATTGCAGCTATTTTGACGTTGGCTAGCAGTTTTTTCAGGTCTTCCTTGTTCGCCACATCGATCATGGCCAGAAAATTGCGCACGGTGGACGAACTGGTAAAGGTAATCATGTCCACACCGCCCTTCTCCAGTTCCGCCCTCAGAAGCTCCTTGTCGCCTTCCGCCGGGCAATTGCGGTAAACCGGGGCGACCGTCACCTGGGCACCGGCCCCGCGCAACGTCTCGGGCAGGATTTCACGAGCGTGCAGAGCCCTGGGGATAAGAATATTGCGTCCCTCGACCCCCTGATCGAGCAGGCTTTCGGCCAGTCCTTCGCCGGTGAAGGTGCTGGGAATGAGGTCGGCGTTGACCCCGTATTTCAACAGGAGATCGGCGGTCGACTTGCCCACGGTGGCGAGTTGCGGACCTTTCAAGTCCCTCGCATCCATGCCCTTGGCATAGAGACGTTCAAAGAAGTATTTGACGCCGTTCAGCGAGGTGAAGAGAATCCAGTGGTATTCGTTCAACCGTTCCAGTTCGCCGTCGAGGATGTCGTAGGATTCGACCGGCTTGATGTTGATGGTTGAGAACTCAAGAACATTGCCGCCGTACTCCTCGAGTCCCGCCACCAGTTCGCTGGCCTGCTCGCGGGTTCGCGTGACGATGATCTTCTTGCCGAAGAGCGGCCGTTTCTCATACCAGTCGATGGTGTCGCGGAGATTGACCACCTCGCCCACGACGATCAGCGACGGCGGTTTTATCCCTTCGTCCTTGACTACCTGGGCGATGGTTTCGAGCGTGCCCACCACCGACTTCTGTTCGGGAGTCGATGCCCAGCGTACCACTGCTACCGGGGTCTTCGGGTCTCGGCCGTGTTTGATCAGGTTTTCGACGATGATCGGCAGGTTCTTGATCCCCATGTAGATTACCAGCGTGCCGACCCCGGTCGCGAGTTTTGACCAGTCGATCTTGGACGACTCCTTGGTCGGATCTTCATGGCCGGTGATAAAGGCAACGGTCGCGGTATAGTCGCGATGGGTGATGGGAATCCCGGCATAGGTGGCCGCGGCGGTGGCCGAGGTCACGCCGGGGACGATCTCGAAGGGGATGCCGGCGGCATGAAGTTGCTGCACCTCCTCACCGCCCCGTCCGAAAATGAACGGGTCGCCACCCTTCAAGCGCACCACCATCTTCCCCTCCAGGGCATGATCGACCAGCATCTGGTTGATTTCCTCCTGGGTGTGGGTATGCTGCACGCCGCCCTTCTTGCCGACATAGATCATCTTGGCCTCTGCAGGGACATGCTTCAGCAGCTTCTTGCCGGCGAGATAGTCGTACACCACCACCTCGGCCCGCTCAAGCAGACTTTTGCCGCGCACGGTGATGAGACCAGGATCGCCGGGACCGGCGCCAACCAAATATACCTTTCCGATTTTATTCATTTTTCTTATTTTCCGGGATAAAGCAAACCTACCCTCTTCCCTCACCGATAACGGCAGGAGGACGGAATCGGGCAGGAGTTCTTGAGATCACAAAACAGGACAATAATCATTTTTCGGCCGAAAGACAAAAAGGGCATTCCCGGCTGACGGGAAGGCCCTTTTTTCGATTACAGCATGAAATCAGATCGATTTCGGCTCCATTACAACGATGAGAGCGAGGTGAGCGGCGATTAGAGCTGCTTCATGATCGCATCAGTAACCTGGCCGATGGAGACCGAGCCGTCAACCGAAATGACCTTGGGACCGCTGGTGTTTTTGAAATAGTTGACGGCGGCCATGGTGCCGGTTTTGTCGTCATAATAGATGTTGTGCCGCTTGTTGATGGCATCCTCATCCTGATCGTCGGCGCGGGTCTTCAACTCGCCGCCGCATACCCGGCAAACCAGTTTGCCGTCTTTCTCAACCGGCTTGATGGCGTCGAAGGCGATGTGGTTTGGATGGTTGTTATCGTTGACGCAGAGACGACGGCCCATGATGCGCAGCTTGGCGATCTCGCGGTCGAGCTCGATCTCAATCACGTAGTCGAGGGCCAGGCCTTCCCGCTTCAGGGTTTCGGCCAGGGTAATCGCCTGATCTTTGGAACGGGGGAAGCCGTCGAGGATCCAGCCGTCCTTACAGTCAGCCTTCTGCAGACGGGCCACCATCATCGGGATGGTAATGTCGTCCGGTACCAGATCGCCCTTGTCGATGTACGCTTTGGCCTTTTTGCCCAGCTCTGTGCCACCGACGATATGCTCGCGGAAGATCGCCCCGGATTCGATATGGGGAATATTGTATTTCTTCTGTACGATTGCGCCCTGAGTGCCTTTGCCGCTGCCGTTCGGTCCAAAAACCAGAATGTTTTTACCCATGATTGTTCAATCTCCTTTTAAACTTTTCCGTTTTGTACTGCTCTATCGCAAGAAACCAAGTTCTTTTTCGCAAGGTAGCCCCATAAAGGGGAGAAACGAATTTCCAAGGTACTAAAAGGCAAACAGACCGCTTGGGCGGCGAATTCCGAATCCGCTGACACGAAAGTTGCCTGCCGGGACGTAACAAGCTGAATACTATAGACCAAAACAGCCACTCCAGCCATAAAAATATCTCCGCATAGCTTTTGACTTTCACCCTTAAAGCGATTACTTTCAGAAAACTTGCCGGGGAAGAATATGTAAAAATCCTGGCAAAAGTGAGCATTTCCGGCATGGAATCCGCGAAAGGTCGTCTTATCAACCAAGAACGTGTCAAGAAAACTATGAAAGAAATTCGTGTGGGCCTGATCGGTTTCGGGACGGTCGGCAAAGGACTCGCGCAGACTCTCCTCGCCCAGCAAGACCGCCTCCGACAGAAGACCGGCACTTCCTTTGTACTGAAGGCCATTGCCGATATCGCCGTGCCGGCGCTGCCTGCGGAATTCAGTTCGGTCCGGCTTACCCGCAACGCAGATGAAATCCTCACCGACCCGGAAATCGATATCGTGGTCGAACTCATCGGCGGGATGGAGCCGGCCAGGAGCTTCATCCTGAAGGCCATCGACCACGGCAAGCATGTCGTCACCGCCAACAAGGCGCTGCTCTCCGTTCACGGCCGGGAGATTTTCCGGGCGGCGGCTGCGAAAAACGTGGAAGTGGGCTTTGAGGCCAGCGTCGGCGGCGGGATCCCGGTGATCAAGGCGCTCAAGGAAGGGCTGGTGGCCAACCGGATCAACTACATCAAAGGGATCATGAATGGCACCGCCAACTACATCCTCACGAAGATGACCGACCACGGCACGCCTTTTGCCGAAGTGCTCAAGGAAGCCCAGCAGCTGGGCTATGCCGAGGCGGACCCGACTTACGATGTCGAGGGGATCGATACTGCCCACAAACTGGCCATCCTCATGACCATCGCCTACGGCATGAACGTACAATTGAGCGATATCACTGTGGAAGGTATCTCCAGCATCGAGCCGATCGATATCCGCTTTGCTAAAAAATTCGGCTTCCGCATCAAACTGCTGGCCATCAGCCGCAACCACGGCGACAGCGTTGAGGCGAGAGTCCATCCGACCATGGTGCCGGAAGACCACATGCTCGCCACCATCAACGGCGCCTTCAACGGCATCCAGTTCCAGGGCGACACGGTTGGCGATGTCCTGCTCTATGGCGCGGGCGCAGGGATGATGCCGACCGGCAGCGCGGTGGCCGCCGATGTGGTCGATATCGGGCGCAATATCGCAAACGGCTGCATCAACCGGGTCCCGGCCCTCTCCTACTTGCCCGAGCATATCGGGGAACCGACGATCACACCGATGCAGAAACTGGTCTGTCCGTACTATTTCCGCGTCACCGCCATCGATCGGCCGGGGGTGCTGTCGATTATTACCGGGATCTTCGGCAAATACGGCATTTCTCTGCAGTCGGTGATGCAGGAAGGCCGGGATTCTGAAGAACCGGTCTATATCGTCTTCCGCACCCACAAGGCCACCGAGGATGCAGTGGCCAAGGCCATCGCCGAGATCGATAGTCTCGAGGTCTGCACCGCCCCCACCGTGAAGATCCGTCTCCTCAACCCGGAATAGGCCTGTCATGAAATATCTGATCCTTATCGGCGACGGCATGGGCGACTTCCCGGTCGCCGAACTGGGCGGTAAAACCCCGCTTGAGGCGGCCAAAACGCCGATGATGGACGAACTGTGCGCAAAAGGCGAGTTCTTCCTCACTAAAACCGTGCCCGACGGCTTTCCGCCCGGCAGCGATGTGGCCAACATGTCGCTCTTGGGATACGATCCGGCGGCTTACTACACCGGCCGGGCTCCCTTGGAGGCGGCGGCCATGAATATCCGGCTTGCGCCCGACGAGACGGCCTTTCGCTGCAATCTCGTGACGCTTGACCATGGCGCGGGCGACCGGGTGACCATGCGTGATTTCTGCGCCGGCCACATCGGCAACGATGAGGCCCACGCCCTCATCGCCGACCTGGAAAAGGAGTGTGCCACCGACCAGTTCCATTTCAAGCCGGGCGTCAGCTATCGGCATCTGGTGATCTTCAAGGGCGAGCACCCCGGCTTTGTTACCGTTCCGCCCCATGACCATATCGAACAGGACGTAACCGTCCACTGGCAGCAGTACCTGGCCCAGCCGGCCTGGCAGAAGCTGCTCGACTGCGCCCGCCGAGTGCTGGCCGACCATCCGGTCAATCTCGCCCGTATCAGCGCCGGCAAGAACCCGGCCTCGCTCATCTGGCTGTGGGGCGAAGGCAAAATGCCCTCCGTGCCGACGCTGACGGCGCGGTTCGGCATCCGTGGCAGCATGATCAGCGCCGTCGACCTGCTGAAGGGCCTCGGCGTGGTGGGGGGACTCTCGGTCATCGATGTGCCCGGCGCCACCGGCTACATCGACACCAACTATGAAGGCAAGGCTCAGGGAGCGGTCGACTCGCTGAAAGACGGCAATTTTGTCTTCGTCCACCTGGAAGCACCGGACGAGGCCGGCCACCAGGGCTCAGTGGACGCCAAGATAACCGCCATCGAAGACTTCGACAGCCGGATCGTGCGGCCCATCGTCCACCACCTGCGGCAGACGGGCGAGGAGTTCCGGGTGGTGGTCACCATGGATCACTTCACGCCGATAGCGCTTCGGACCCATGTCTCCGACCCGGTCCCCACCCTGCTCTACGATTCGCGAGAGCAGAAGGCGGGATCCGGCCGGACCTTCGACGAAAAGAGCTGCCGGGAGCATGACGCCGCCTGCGGCAATGGACTCGACGCCGGTCACCGACTCATCGACAAGCTGCTCATCCACGATTAACCGGGAACAACCGACAGCAATGCAGGAACACATCTTTTGCACCACCACGCGGGTCCTCTATGGCGATACCGATGCCGGCGGTGTCGTTTACAACGCCAACTATCTGCGATATTTCGAAATCGGCCGGACCGAGCTGATGCGCGCCTGGGTGTTATCCTACCGCGACATCGAGTCTCTCGGCCTGGTCCTGCCGGTCACCGAGTGCTGGTCCCGCTATAAGGCCCCCGCCTTCTACGATGACTTGTTGACCATCGAGACCACCATCGCCGAAATATCGAACCTCAAATGCCGGTTCAATTACCGTATCCTGCGGGCGCAAGAGCATCTCGACCGACCAAAACTCCTGGTGAAAGGCTACACCGTCCATGCCGCCGTCACAAGAGACGGCAAGCTCGCCCGTCTGCCGGAGGAGATCCTCCTCAAAATGACGCCACTAACGCAGGTAATCGAAAAGACCGAAGCCTTGGCCAAATAGTAATTGACAATATTTCCGACGGGTGTATATTGATGGCTCCTTAACGCGGGGTGGAGCAGTCTGGTAGCTCGTCGGGCTCATAACCCGAAGGTCACAGGTTCAAATCCTGTCCCCGCTACCACAGGAATTTCAAGGGATTCAGATAATATCTGAGTCCCTTTTTTTGTTGGTTGAAAACACATTCCCCGCACCCGATTTCATAACTCTCTCATTTCAAAGATTTCCCTTCTAATCCGCCAGCCGCCTTAACCTCGATAGTCATTTCATCAAGCTAATGATATCAATGCCAAACAGCAGTTGGATACCGGTCAAAAACAACAAACCGTAGATCAGCCGTTTAAACCACTTGTCGCTGCACCGCCGATTGAGCAAAAAACCGAGCTTCACCCCAAGATAAGAGACCGGCAAAAGCAACAGCACGATGGACAGATTGCCGACGTGCAGCAGGTTAAGTTGGGCGTAGGGTATCAGTTTGACAATGTTGGTAATGGTGAAGAAATAGATTGTGGTGCCGACATAGATATCCCGCGGCAGGTTCTGCGGCAGGAGATAGACCATTATCGGCGGGCTGCCGACGTGGGCAAGCGTCGAAGCAAAACCCGACAGTGTTCCCCAGAAAAGGCCTTGGCCGACGCTTGATTTGCGTCCCTTGAGCACCCCGACCAGACGCGGGTAACCCAGCTGAAAAGCGACAAAGGCCAGAGCCAGTAATCCGATGCCCATTTTCAGAATCCGTTCGTTGCCGCGGAAATAACCGAAAAAGAACCAGCCGAGCACAATACCGACGATGGCACCGGGAACCATGATCTTCAGGTTGTGCCGGTCGAAACGTGCCCGATACTGACGGATGGCCATGAAATCGGAGATAATGAGAATCGGCAGCAGCAAGGCGGCTGCTTCTGCGGTGGGAATTGTCAGGGCCATGAGGGGAGTGGCGATAACCCCGATTCCCGCCCCAAAACCTGCCTTCGAGACCCCGATGAGGGTGACCGAGGCCAGGGCGCTGATCCAGAAGGCTAGCGGATAATGGGTAAAAGCTTCAAACATAGGCTGTCAAAGGGTGCCACAGCACCACATCCCTAACTATTTTGAGCAATAAACCTGTGGGCACTTGCACTCTCGCGGTCTGCATCGTTACACGTCCTTAGGGGGCATAGGCCTTGGTTTGACGTGACTGTTCGACCAGCATGGAGTAAACAGCATCAACAGGAAGAACTCTCCTATTTAACACCAAGGACTTGCTTTGAAACAAAAAAACATTCTGGTGATCTATCATTCCCAGGGCGGCACCATGGAATTCATGATCAACGTCGGCATCAATCAGGCCTCGGCGGTGTTGGGAGCCCCGTACGGTGTTTTTCACCATACGGCTTGATGCCCGGGCCCTGATGCTGCAGCTCATGCGGGAGGTTATCGCGCTCGCGGAAAAGGTTGCCGTCGACCTGAGCGAAAAGGATATCGAGGAGTGGCTCGCCGTTCTCGCCACCCTCGCACCGGAAGGCAAAACCTCCATGCTCCAG
>MGTI01000040.1 GCA_001799365.1 Desulfobacterales bacterium GWB2_56_26
GGCGACACGCTCTGGACAATCTCACAAAAATTCAGCGCTTCAACCGCCGACATCAAGAAATGGAATAATCTGAAAGACAACCTCATCCACCCCGGCATTGTCTTGAAACTCAAAAAAGTCTGATCCCAGCACCAGCCTTCATACCCGGACAGTCCATCTCTTTCGTAGAATCTGCGTGACAACCAGCGGGATAATGTCTACCTTGGTGCAAATTTCGGAATGCACCTGAAATCCGGCTTCTCCGTTCCGTTCTGCCTTGGAAGGAGTTACCTTCCGCTACAACTGCAACATGAGATTACCAATCAAGAGGTCGCCTAAATGACCACGGCAGCTTTTCCCGCTCACAGTTATGGAAGCGACGTCCATGTAATCAACAACGATGACAAGACGATCATTATCGTCGGCACCGCGCATATTTCCCGCGAGTCCGTCGAGCTGGTCAAGACTGTTATCGAACAGGAGCAACCGGATTGCGTCTGCCTGGAACTCGATGAAAAAAGGTACCACGCGCTCACTCAGAAACAGCAGTGGCAGACGCTCGACCTGAAGACGATCATCAAAAATAAGCAGCTCTCTACCCTCATAGTCAGCCTGCTCATGGCGGCGTATCAAAAAAGACTGGGCGGGCAGCTTGGCGTCACCCCGGGGGCTGAACTGCTGATGGCTGCGCAAACAGCCAAAGAGCTGCAGATTCCCGTTTCGTTGTGCGACCGGGATATCCGGATCACCCTTCGGCGGGCATGGAAATCCACCTCGTTCCTGAAAAAGGGCTATCTGCTCGCCTCGCTTTTGACGAGTCTCTTTGATAACAGCGAAATCTCCGAGGAGAAGCTGAAAGAACTCAAGCAGAAAGATGTTCTGACTGAACTGCTCGATGAAATGGGCGACACACTGCCGGATCTCAAACGAGTTTTGATCGATGAACGGGATACCTACCTTATCGAAAAAATCAAATCTTCGCCCGGCAAAAGAATCGTTGCCGTGGTTGGGGCTGGTCATGTTGCCGGGATGATGCAGAAGTTTGTGTCCGACAACAAACCAGATCTGGCCGGGATTACTACTATCCCACCGGTCAGTGCGGGCTATAAAATCCTTGGCTGGTCCCTCCCTCTCTTCGTGATCGGCTCGATCGTCCTGATAGGGATACAAAAAGGTGCTGCCATCGCTACGGCAAGCATCGTGTATTGGATTTTAGCCAGCGGTCTCCCGGCGGCCGCCGGAGCTTTGCTGTCGCTCGCCCATCCGCTCACTACGGTGAGTGCGTTTGCTGCCGCTCCCATTACCACCCTCTCCCCGCTTATCGGAGCCGGCTACGTATGTGCTTTCGTGCAGGTGATGGTCTGCCCCCCACTGGTAAAGGAAATCGAGCTTGCCGGCAACGATATCTCCACCTTTTCAGGATGGTGGCGAAACCGCCTGCTGCGGGTGTTTCTTGTTTTTCTCTTCACCAGTATCGGCGCCGCAGCCGGGGCCTGGGTCGGCAGCTATGAAATCTTCACCAATCTCTTCAGCTGATTTGTAAAAGAACACAGCTCTACTATTAATGCAGCTCTATTGTATAAGGGAATAAAATGACAGAAATTTCTTCACCCCCTGCTTCGCCTTTGACAACTCGGCAACGCCAATTCCTCAAGGCGCTTGCCCATCCCCTCAACCCGCTCGTCCAGATCGGCAAAGAGGGAGTGAGCCAAGGCATCATCAACACTATCAATGCCGAACTCCTCAATCATGAACTGATCAAGGTAAAAATAGGCAACAACAGCGGCCTGGAGAAGAACAGCACCTCAGAAGGTGTAGCTCAAGAAACGGGATCCATCCTGGTTCAATTGATCGGTAAAACTTTTGTTCTCTTCAAGGCAAACCCCGAAAAGCCGAAGGACAAACGGATCATCCTGCCTAAGAAGTAAACCGGAAATCTCAGTTAGATCTCAGTGAGCGGCAAGCTCTTTTCCTGACTGGCAATAACCAGAGAAGTATTCCCCCACTCGGCCACAGCCTGAAGTGCCGCGGCCCTCGCCAGTTCGGGGGTGTTGTTGGTTTCGCTGAGGTGGGCGAGCACAGCGATGCGCAGGTGGTCGCCGATGAGTTGCGCCAGCAACTCTGCGGCGTCCTCATTGCACAGATGCCCCTGGCTTGACCTGACCCGCTGCTGGAGCGGCAAAGGATAGGGCCCGTTTTTCAGCATCGCCAGATTATGGTTGAATTCGAGGATAAGGCCATTGCATTCCGCGAGTCTGGTCGCTATCAGACGGGAAACCTGGCCGGTATCGGTGCAGTAGCCCAGGCTAACCTTGCCGTCGCTGACCACAAATCCCACCGGATCGGAGGTGTCATGGGAAATCCGAAACGAACGAACTTCAAGATCGTCGATCTGCAGGATGTTCCCTGTTTCAAATTCCATCCTGTTGCCGATCTTGCCGATTTTCTTGTCCCCGCCGGCAAACGTTCCGGGATTGGCGTAGGCGGGAATTCCGCACCGCCTGGCGATGACGCCCACCCCGCAAATATGATCGTTATGCTCGTGGGTGATGCACAGGGCACGGATTTCGGAGAGGTCTCGGCCGATCGACCGCAGACGGTTGTGAATCTCTTTTCCTGAAAAGCCGGCATCAATCAGGATTGCCGTCTTACCGCTCTCAATAAAGACCGAATTGCCCCGACTGCCACTGCCGAGAATTGAGAATCGCATGGATTATCTTCCGGTGTGGCCAAAACCGCCGGCGTCCCGTTCGGTCCGATCCAGATCTGCCACCACCCGGAGTTTTGCCCTACTGACCGGAGCCAGCACCAGTTGAGCGATACGGTCTCCCCTCCTTATGGTATAGGGTGCGCCGCCGAGATTGATCAGGGCGATCTTCACCTCGCCGCGGTAATCGGCATCGATGGTGCCCGGGCTGTTGACGATGGTCAGTCCATGCTTTACAGCCAGGCCGCTACGCGGCCTCACCTGGATTTCATAGCCGGACGGCAGTGATACCCTGAAACCGGTAGGCACAAGAACAATGTCGCCCGGAGCAATGTTAAGATCCCCGGTCACCGCGGCCTCCACATCCATGCCGGCGGCATCCGCCGTGGCATATGCCGGTAAACGGACATCGCGCTCAACCTCCGGAATACACCAGCATATCCTGACTACCTTCTCATCCATCGATTATCCCGAAACGTGTGCGGACTTTCCGCTGAGCTCTGATACAAGAAAAGCCGGCTCCCTGACAAGGAAGTCGGCTTCACCGGTTAGGCGTGCGATACTCTCGGTTATTCCTCGAGCAAAGCTTTGCGGCTCAAACGAATCCGGCCGCGATTGTCGACATCCAGTACTTTCACCTCGATCTCGTCGCCTTCTTTAACCACATCTGTCACCTTGGCAACCCGTTTTATATCGAGTTCGGAGATATGGACCAAACCGTCGGTGCCGGGAAGGATTTCGACAAATGCACCGAAATCCTTGATGGTTTTGACTATGCCCTTATACACCGCACCGACCTCGGCTTCGGCGGTAATGGCTTTCACCTTGGCAACCAGGGCTTCCGCCAGATCGCCGCTCAAGGCAAACATTTTCACCAGTCCGGAATCGTCCACCTCGATCTTGGCGTCAAATTCCGCCGACAATTCCTTGATGATCTTCCCGCCCGGTCCGATCAGATCGCGAATCTTGTCCGGATTGATCTTATGGACCATGAATTTCGGGGCATGTTCGGCAACTTCGGCGCGAGAAGCGGAGATGGATTTTTCCATTTCTCCGAGGATGTGGATCCTGCCATCTTTGGCCTGAGCCAGAGCCTTGCCCATAATCTGCCGATCAACCCCGGCGATCTTGATATCCATCTGCAGCGAAGTAATGCCGTGAGCCGTACCCACTACCTTGAAATCCATGTCGCCGAGATGATCTTCGTCGCCGAGGATATCGGAAAGTATTACCACCTGGTCCGCCTCCTTGATGAGGCCCATGGCAATCCCGGAAACAGGACTCTTCAGCGGCACCCCGGCATCCATCATAGCCATACTCCCGCCACATACCGTGGCCATTGAGGACGAACCGTTCGATTCGAGAACCTCGGAGACAACCCTGATTGAATAGGGGAAATCCTCTTCCGCCGGCAGAACCGCTTCGAGGCCCCTCGTGGCAAGATTGCCGTGACCGATGTCGCGCCGCGACGGCCCGCGCAAACCGCGAACTTCGCCGACACAGTAGGGTGGGAAATTGTAGTGCAGCATAAAACGGTTAGTTTCTTCCCCGTACAAGGTTTCAACCCGCTGCTTGTCGCGCTCGCTGCCAAGAGTCGTTGAGACCAGCGCCTGGGTTTCGCCACGGGTGAACAGGGCGGAGCCATGAGTCCGGGAAAGATAGCCGGTTTCGCAGGATATTTCTCTGATTTGATTTGACTTTCTTCCGCCAATCCGGATTCCGTCACTGACGATCTTGCCGCGCATGAAAGATTTTTTATACGAAGAAATCAGATCGCCGATCTCGGAACGCCGCAGACCATCCGGATCGAGAGTCTCGACAACCTCTTTCTTCAAACTGTCATAGACCTGGCTGCGCTCAAGCTTATCGGAGGTATTGAAAACCTTTTCCATACCTGCTGCGGCAATCTCCCTGACCCTGGCGTATAAGGGTTCATCGATCTGCAATTCCGGAATCTGCCGTTTGGCTTTCCCGGAGGTTTTCTGCAGCTCTTCCTGCAGATCGATCAACGGCTGGAGATGCTCAAAGGCATAAAAGATTCCGGCAAGGACTTCGTCCTCACTCAGTTCGTCGGCCTTCCCCTCTACCATAACCACTGCATCCCGGGTACAGGCAACGACAATGTCCATCGCTGAGGTTTTCAATTCGGCAATCGTCGGATTCAGTACATATTTACCGTCGATATAGCCAACCCGGCCGCCGGCAACGGGACCGCCGAACGGGATATCGGACAGCATCAGGGCACATGAGGCGCCGGTCAGGGCGAGCATATCCGGGTAGTGGTGCTGATCTGCGGAAAGAACCGTGGCAATAACCTGCGTTTCGGACGAATACCCTTTCGGAAATAGCGGTCGCATCGGCCGATCGATCAAGCGGCAGGTTAATACTTCGTTCTCGCTCGGCCGGCCTATTTCCCTGCGGAAATAGTTCCCGGGGATTCTTCCAACCGAGGCGAGCTTCTCCTGATATTCAATGGTCAGGGGCAGAAACCCCATGTCGGCCTTGCTTTCCGTGGCGCTGACTGCGGTAATCAGCACCATGGTTTCACCCGATCGCATGACTACCGAGCCGGATGCCTGTTTGGCTATTTTTCCTGTTTCAATGGAAATGATCTTCCCACCGATTTCTGCTTCAACTCTTTTCAACATGAATTTCTCCAGATGTGTGTAGCATCAGGGAAGGGCGCAGTACCTGTTAGATTCGACTGGATTATCCACCAGCCCCGTATGCTCTCTTTTTTCGGATTCCTACTCCCCCGAGATAAGGTTCGTTCCCTATTCGAGGTTAAAGCCTCTTTACGAAAGATAATCAGTACTCCCCACGGAGTAAAAATTTCGCTGTTATTTTTCTTAAGAGACTAAACAACAAAAACCTCAAACAGTTCTGTAACCTTTGAACTGTTTGAGGTGATAAAACGGCACTATGCCCAGGCCAACAAGCCATCCTGCCGACTACATCGAGTACTACTTGCGGAGATTGAGTTCTTTGAGCATTACCCGGTATTTCTCGATATTTTTCTTTTTCAGATAATCAAGCAGGCTGCGGCGCTGCCCAACCAGCTTCAACAGGCCCTGTCTTGAATGATGATCTTTGGCGTGCACTTTAAAATGCTCGGTAAGATATTCAATTCGATCGGTAAGAAGGGCGATCTGCACTTCCGAAGATCCGGTGTCGGTTGGATGGGTTTTGAATTTCTCGATAATTTCGTTTTTCTTTACAGCTGACTGTGCCACGACAATCCTCCTGGATATGTAGAGTAAATGAAGATCTAGTAGTTAGAATACAACAAAAAACGTACTGCAATAAACATTCGGCCTGCAAAATTGGTGGCGAACCCGGCAGGCCTGTAGATACTAAAACAACAACACCGTAATAAACACACTAGCCAAATCAGGGGATTATTGCAACAATTTACCTGCTTCGTCGACAGATATCACCCTGCTCATGCAGTATTCGTAGGCATTTTCGTCACCCAATCTGTCCCAGCTGAGGCTTTCGGCGACGGTGAAGCAACCGCTCCTGATTCGCCGCAATTGGATAAGGTGGGCACCGCAACCGAGTTCCCGGCCGATATCGGCCGCCAAGCTTCTTATATAGGTGCCCTTGCTGCAAACCACGCGAATATCGAGTTGCGCATCTTCGCCCAGGAGAGGATGATCGCCGTCCGTCCGGACCAGCTCGCGAATCTCCACCTGCCGGGCTTCCTTTTCTATCTCGATACCTTTGCGCGCATAATAGTAGAGAGGTTTGCCTTTGTGTTTCAGCGCCGAATACGCGGGTGGGATCTGCAGTTGACTTCCGCGAAAACGTCCGAGACACTCTTCCAGCCTTTCATTGCCGAGAGTTCCGACGGGAGTTCTGGCCGTGACCTCGCCCTCGGTATCGTGGGTTGCAGTTTCCACGCCAAGTTGCAAGGTAGCCACATACTCCTTTTCTCCCTCCATAAACCGGGGGATTATTCTGGTGGCCTGACGCCCGGCGCAGACAATCAGCAATCCCGTGGCAAAGGGATCGAGAGTTCCGGCGTGCCCTACTTTTTTCATCCCGAGGATGCGGCGTAACCTGCGTATCACCCCAAAGGACGTAACATCGGGAGGTTTATCAATGAGAAAAATGCCGGCTTCGAACATAGTGTAATAGAGTGGAATGCAATCCTGCAAAGGCTCTCGTTTTGCCTTCAGTTGAGAGCCCGACTGAGTGCCATCCGCAAATCGTGCGTCACCTGTTCCCGGGATTTTCCCTGGCAGCGGAACCCTGCGGCATTCCTGTGGCCGCCGCCATCGAACTGTTTGGCGACCTCGGCGACATCGCATCCGCCCTTGGCTCGCAGGCTGACGGCAACGGTGCCGTTGCTCGCCTCCTTAACCAACACAGCCACCTTGACCGACCTCAGCGATCTGGGGAGATCAATGAAACCTTCGACATCCTGAAGCGTTGCTCCGCTCTCCGCCAGCATTTCCTCGGATACATGCATGATGGCGACCCGATTGGAGTCATAAAGAGTGATGGTCGAAAGCACCATTTCCATAAGTTTCAACCGTTCCTGGCTGGAACTATCATACAGGTGGGTGCTCACTTCCTCGGGACGCACGCCCTTTTCCAGAAGTTCCGCGGCGATATGCATGGTCCTTGGTTTGGTGCTCTCGTATCGGAAGGAGCCGGTATCGGTGCAGATCGCAACGTAGAGATTGTAGGCACATTCATAGGTAATTGGTGCTTCCAGGGTCTGAGCCAGTTCGTAAACCATTTCCCCGGTTGACGAACGGTGCGGATCGACCCAGCTGATCGTGCCGAACTGCCGATGCGACCGGTGATGATCGATAACGAGAAAAGGTTCAATCTCCAGAAATTTCTGTTTGGCCTTGCCGAGTCGATCCTCATCGCCGCAGTCCAGGGCGACGACGATAATATCCCCGTCCGCTCCGACGACAAATTCACGGTATTCTTCGAGGCTGGTACTGGCCCGTGAACTGCTGGGCAGAAAATCGTAGAGATGGGAAACCTTTTCTTCCAGAAAGCAGAATACCCTTTTATCAAGGACTTCGAGAATCGCGGCAAATCCAAAGAGAGAGCCAAGAGCGTCTCCGTCCGGATGCGAATGGGTGACCAACACCACATTTCCGGCTGCGCGAATTACCTGAAGCATCCGTTCAGGGATTTTCATCTCGTGTCTTACGTTCATTGGCGATTTCCTGAAAAATCTCTTCCAGCTCTGCGACTTTACCCACTACATCATCATATCGAAACTGGAGATCAGGTGTAAAGCGCAAATTGAGGGTGCGGGCGATATGGGTGCGCATGAAGCCCCTGGCCCGCTGCAAACCCTCGGCTGCCGCTTTCGCCGCCTTTTCATCGCCAAGAACGGTAAAAAAAATCCGGGCCTGACTGAGGTCGTCGGTAACTTCGACCCGCGAAATGCTGAGGTTCAGCAGTCGAGGATCCTGCACCTTGCCGACCAGCAATATCGACAGCTCATTGCGTATCGCCTCGGCAACCTTTGACGATCTTTTCCGCCCTTTCTTCCCGATCCCGAGGGAATCGAGGATTTTTTTAGGTTCGAAACCTGCCACGACCGCCGTCCTTATTCAAGGGTTGCTTCAACTTCGTTCATGATGAAGGCTTCGAATTGATCGCCGACTTTGATATCGTTGAACTTCTCAACGCCGATACCGCACTCATAGCCGACAGTCACCTCTTTGACATCGTCCTTGAATCTTCTGAGCGAGGAGATCTTGCCGGTATAAATGACCACACCTTCACGCAGGACCCTGACTTTTGCGGTTCTCAAAATCTTACCATCGATCACGGCACATCCGGCGATCATGCCGATCTTCGGCACACTAAAGGTTTCCCGGACCTCAGCCAAACCGATAACCTGTTCGACGAAGGTCGGTTCAAGCATGCCGACCATGGCCTTCCGAATATCGTCTAGGGCATGGTAGATAACGTCATAGAACCGGACATCGACATTTTCCTTGACTGCAAGTTCCTTGACCTTGACCGTCGGCCGTACATTGAAGCCGATGATGATCGCATCCGAGGCGGAAGCGAGCAGGATATCCGATTCGGTGATCGTCCCGGTCCCTTCATGGAGAATCTTGACCTTGATTTCCTTGGTGGACAAATCCTCGGCGGCCTTGGCAAAGGCTTCGAGAGTTCCCTGGACGTCGGACCGCAGGACAACTCGGAGTTCCTTGACTTCGCCCTCGCTCATCTGCTCGAAGAGTTTATCCAGAGAAATCTTGCTGGTTGCACCCAGCTCGTTTTCTCTCGACTTGAGCGACCTGACCTGGGAAACGCTTCTTGCCATCTTCTCGTCAGTCACGACGACAAATTCGTCACCGGCGCTCGGCACACCCGACAGGCCCTGAACCTCTACAGGAATCGCAGGTCCCGCCGACTTGAGCTTGCGCCCTTTGTCGTCGAGCATGGCCCGGACTTTGCCGCTGAACTGGCCGACCACGAAGTAATCGCCAAGCTGCAGGGTACCTTCCTGGATGAGAACCGTGGCCACCGGCCCCCTGCCCTTGTGAAGCTGCGCCTCAATTACCCGGCCCCGCGCCTTGCGATTGACGTCCGCCCGCAGTTCCAGCATCTCGGCCAGAATCTGGATCGATTCCATAAGATTATCGATGCCGACGTTCTTTTTGGCAGATGTTTCGCAATATATGGTCTCCCCGCCCCATTCCTCAGGCATGAGCTTGAGATCGGAAAGTTCCCGCTTGACCCTGTCGATATCGGCGTTTTCCTTATCGATCTTATTGACGGCCACGATGATCGGCACGTTGGCAGCCTGTGCGTGGTGGATCGCTTCTCTTGTCTGATCCATGACGCCGTCATCGGCGGCAACCACCAGGATGACGATATCGGTTACCTGGGCGCCGCGCGACCGCATCTCGGTAAAAGCGGCATGGCCGGGAGTATCGACGAAGGTCACATCGCCGGCACTCGATCGCACATGATAGGCACCGATATGCTGGGTAATGCCGCCGGCCTCTCCCAACGCCACGTCGGTCTTACGGATGGCATCGAGGATGGAGGTCTTGCCGTGATCGACATGGCCCATGACGGTAACCACCGGCGAACGGTGCTGCTTCTCGCCGCCTTCCTCCGCTTCCTGCAGCATTTGAACGCCTATCTCCTCGGTGATCCCCTGCTCTACCTCGTAACCGAAATCGGCAGCGATAAGCATTGCCGATTCCGTATCGATCTGCTGGTTGATGGTGGCCATCACGCCAAGCCCCATCAGTTTGGCGATCACTTCGCTGGCCTTGATCTTCATCCGCTGGGCCAGCTCGCCGACACTGATGGTTTCGAAGACCTTAAAACGCTTTTTGCTGGCCTTCATCTCGGCGGCAGCTGGCACTACCTTCGGCTGTTTCTTGCCCCGTTTTCCACGGCGTCCTCCCTCGCGATCCTGATAATCCTGAGCGAAATGGGTGAACTTGACATTCTTTTGACCTTTCTTCCCGCCACGCCGAAACTCGGCGTCTTTGGCTTCTTCGGTCTCGAAACCTTTCTTGCCCTTCTTCTTGCCCTTATTGTCATCGACCGGAGCAACCGCATCGACCTGACCTGCCGGCGCCGGCCGCCGCTGAACCGGCTTTACCGGTTTTTTCTTGGGGGCCGTGGAAGTTTCTTCCATCTGAGGCAACTCAATGGTCCGGACCACTCTGGCCATCGCCTTTTTGATGACAGGTTTTTTCTCGCGCTTATCCCGTTTGTCGAATCTGCCCAGGTCCTGACCGGCCGCACCCTTTGCGGACACCGGCCCGAATTCGGTCTTGACCGGGAAAGAACCGGCAGGCTTCTCGCTTGCCGCCTCCGCCGCTTCAGATTCAGGCAACCCAACGGAAGTTTCCGGAGAGACCTGCGATGCTGCTTCTATCTCTTCGGCTGCCGCCGGCGCCTTCGACTCCTCGGCCCGAACAGTGGCAGGTTCGGCCACTTTCGGCTCGGCTTTCACTGCCTGAGAGGGCGAAGAGCCATGCTGAGGCCTTTCCGGGGCAACAGGAATGGCTGCCGACGTCTCTTCCGATTTGGCAACTACTGGCTCGGCGGGCTCAACCGGAGTTTCTTCCACAGCAGCCGGCCGACGCCGAATTACAGTGGTTTTGCGCCGGATAACCGTTGATCGGTCAGCATCGCTGTCAATGCGTTTTTCCACTCGTCCTGTGTTGACCGACTTCAGAGCTGTTTTCCGGATCTTATCAGCTGTTTCATCATCAACCGATGAACTGTGCCCTTTGATATCCAAGCCCATTTCAACCAGTTTATCGGTCAATGCCTTGCTGCTCATGCCGGTCTCTTTCGCCAGCTCATACACCCTGATTCTGCTCATCCCTTACTCCCTATTGCCTCGCAACAGTCATTACTCTCATCAATCATTATAAATCTGAATCAACAATCGATGAATATTTTAAATCCTTTTTTCAAAGACGAAACACTCTTTTCCACTTTCTTTCCTGCAGAAGAAAGAGCCGGCGGCAACTATCCTCCTGACAGCAGTACGCCCCTCTTCCCGGGAGCGACTGTCGGACATCCGGTTTCGGCCCACCTTCCGACCAAACAAAACGGTGGAGTTCATGCCTGACTTTTTTCCGACCACAGGCGGTGCAGGTGCGGATCATCAATGCCTTCGGATTTTCGCCATTATCAAGACAAGGATAGGCTTTAATCCTGTGCTTCTTCGTTCCCTGCAATACCATTATCCTCTTCATTATCGGAAGGTTCCGGAGCAATCACCGGTGCCGTTGCGGAGACCGTGGCCGCATCACTGTCGGCCGCCTCCGGTTTCTGACCTTCAAAAGGTTTGGCCTTGGCCTCCTCGATAAGCTTTTCAGCAAACGCTTCGTCAATCGCCCGGATCACCATCAGATCGGTTACACTTTTTTCGGCAAGGACAGCGGAAGAAGTGATGCCCTTGGCAAAAAGTTGATCGGCAAGAGCTTCATCAATACCCTTCAGTCCTAAAAGAGACTGATATGCCGGATCCGAGAGGTTGTTGTAGCGCTGTTCGCTCTTGACATCGATCCGCCAGCCAATCAGCTTGGAAGCGAGCCTGACGTTCTGTCCCTGCCGTCCAATCGCTAAGGAGAGCTGATCGTTCGGGACCACTACCAGCAGCGACCTCGCATCTTCATCGGCCATGACCATGCTGACATGGGCTGGCGCCAGGGCGTTGTACACATATTTAGCCGGATCGGGGCTCCAGGTGACGATATCGATTCGCTCGCCCTGCAGTTCCTGAACGACATTCTGCACCCTCGATCCTTTCATACCGACGCATGCCCCTACCGGATCGACGTCGCTCTCGGAAGAACTCACCGCGATTTTGGCACGAAAGCCGGGTTCCCGTGAAACGCCCATGACCCGAACAATTCCTTCTGCCATTTCCGGTACTTCCAGTTGAAAGAGCTTGGCGAGAAATTCATCGCAGGTCCGTGACAGAATGAGTTGTGAGTCGCGGCTGGTCTGGCGTACTTCCTTCAGATAGGCCCGGATCCGGTCCCCTTGCTTGAACGAACGTTTGGCGATCTGCTGGTCTTTGGGCAGGATGGCATCGGTACGGCCGAGATTGACGATCATGTTGCCGCGCTCGAAACGCTGGACGATGCCGCTCACCACCTCGCCGACCCGGTCCTTGAACATGTCGTAGATGACTTCCTTTTCGGCATCCTTCATCTTATGGATGATAACCTGCTTGGCAGACTGGGCGGCGATCCTGCCGAGATCGCTGATATCTTCCATCTTTTCTCCCAGTTCATCGCCCAGCTGAACATCCGGGTCAAGTTTCTGGGCATCGGTCAGGGAGATTTCCGTCTGTTCGTCTTCCGCCTCTTCGACGACGTTCCGGAATTGAAAGACCTCCACTTCACCGTACTCTTCGTTATAGCGGACTTCGATTTCCCGGCGACTTCCGAATTTCTTCCTGGCAGCGGACTGGACGGCCTCTTCAATGGCCTCTATCAGCAATGTCTTATCAAAACCGCGATCTCTGCTGATCTGGTCGATTATACGTTTCAGATCTGATAGCATTCTCTTACCCCGTCTTTAAGTCTTCAACTCCGCCCTTGCGGAGAATTACATTGTTCAAACAACCACGGGCCGTCCGGCTCAGATGGTCAACCTGGCTTTATTGATCATCTCGAAGGTAAACTGCACGGAACTTCCGTCAGCCAGCTTGAGAGATATCTTGTCATCTTCCACTGCCTCTATGATGCCCTCCAGCGTCTTCCGGCCGTCAAGCGCATCGTGCAGTTTCACTTTGGCACTCTTTCCGCAAAAGCGGATAAAATCCTGAACAGATCGAAGAGGTCTTTCCAGCCCCGGTGATGATACTTCAAGATGATATGCATTTTCGATAAAATCTTCTACATCCAGGTAACGTCCCAACTCACGGCTGACGTCGCTGCAGTGATCGAGGCTTACCCCCGATTCGCAATCGATGAAAACACGCAGCACCCAGCCGTGGCCTTCCCGGCGGAACTCCACGTCGAACAGTTCAAGCCCCATGGTGGGTAACAGGCTCTCGAGAAAATCTCTTACCTTGTCGACAACCAACTCACTCATTTTCGCTTCAAACCCTCATTCATGCGATATATTTCTGCAACTATCCAGTCCGGTGCAGTTGCGTCCTGCATGATACGCGGACATAAAAAAAAGCGGGCAAAGCCCACTTCCAAAAGCTTCCCGCCAAATTGCAACGGAAAGTATACCACGACTCCGCCTGCCGGAGACGGCATCGTCAGTCGATAACCGACGCGTCGGACGCCCTCCGAAAGAGACGGAGAACCCTATGCAAGCGAACATCCGCCGGACATTTTAAACATATACTTAAGATCTTGTCAAGTCGTAAGTCAGGATTGACTCCTCAAGGAAGCACAGCATCTCTGTAATTTCAGAAAACCTTTCGATCTCACAGCCCGATTCATCGGCATTCTTTTCAATAAAAAGCCATCGCCACCACGGCAAAGCGCGCAACATATTGCAATAATAAGGATAGAGAACAAGACAAATGAGCTGTATTTCGAGGTGCAGTCGAGCCGTATTTCTTTTCTTTGCCTGTCATACTTGCCGCATTTTTTCCCTGTTTATCTCCATTCCAACAAAAGTCTCGGGAAATTCTGTTTGACAAACCACTGTTGTGTCTTTACTTAATCGAGAGTTCCGAGTACCCTCCTGGTTTTGTCAATTTTGCAGCACAGTGCTTGTAGACAGGTTTATCTGTCTGGAATCGAACGTATTATATCTAAGTGGCGATCATATCGGCCACTCTTCGCGTTGAGTGTCAATGCCAGCGAGAGCCGATTCGAACAAGCGCCGACTGCACCGTTTATTTTGGTTAATACATATCTTACATGACCGACAAGATTCTTATCATTGCAGAAAAGCCAAGTGTCGCAAACGACCTGGTGAAAATTCTGCCGGGAAAATTCACAAAGGAAAAAACCCATTTCGAAGGGGATAACTATGTGGTTTCCTTTGCGATCGGCCATCTTGTCACCATCTGCTATCCGGAAGAGATCAATCCCGTTTATCAGAAATGGGACATGAGCACGCTGCCGATCCTGCCGGAAACCTTTCCCCTCAAAGGCCTCGACGACACCAAAGGGCAGTTGAATGCCCTGCAGAAACTGATCCGCCGCAAGGATATCAAGGAAATCATCAACGCCTGCGACGCCGGCCGGGAAGGCGAACTGATCTTCAAGTATATTATCAAGTACGTCTGGAATAATTCCCTCACCCAGAAGACCTTCAGACGCTTATGGCTGCAGTCGATGACCGCGGATGCCATCAAGAAGGCCTTCAGCTCCCTGCGCGAAAACAGCGAGATGGTGCCCTTGGAGGATACCGCTCTCTGCCGATCCGAATCCGACTGGCTGATCGGCATCAATGCCACCAGGGCGCTGACCGGCTACAACTCCCGCAAGGGCGGGTTTTTCCTTACCCCCTGCGGCCGGGTGCAGACCCCGACTTTGTCCCTGCTGGTAAAAAGGGAGAGCACCCGCCTCCAGTTCGTGCCCAGGCCGTATTGGAGTTTGCAAGGGCAGTTCCATTTTGCGGGCGAAACGTACGAAGGCAAGTGGATCGATCCGGCCTTCGTCAAGGATGGCACCGATCAGTACGACCGGGCGGACCGGTTATGGAAGAAGGAAGATGCCGAGACCATCATTGCTAAATGCACCGGCAAGCCGGCAACCCTGGAAGAGCAAAGCAAAAAAAACAGCCAGCAGTCGCCGCCGCTGTTCGATCTTACTCTCCTGCAGCGGGAAGCGAACTCACGTTTCGGTTTTTCTGCGAAAAATACCCTGGGCCTCGCCCAGGCCCTGTATGAACGGCACAAGGTCCTCACCTATCCCCGGACCGACAGCAAGCATCTGCCCGAGGATTATCTGAATAACGTAAGGGATATCGTCCAGTGTCAAACGGGCTGGGAATTCGGTCCTTTCGCCAGGGAGTCGCTTGCCAAAAACTATCTTCGCCTCGACAAGCGGATCTTCAACAACAGCAAGATTTCCGATCACCATGCCATCATTCCCACCACAGTGCTGCCCAGCCGGCTCACCGAACCGGAAGCAAAGATCTACCGGATGGTCGTACAGCGCTTTCTCGCCGTCTTTTTCCCGCCGGCGATTTTCCTGAACACCAAACGCTTCTCGAAGGTCGAGGACGAAACCTTTCTCACCGAAGGCAAGATTCTTCTCCAGGCCGGCTGGAAGGCGATTTACGGCTCCTCCGTCGAAGACGGCCAGGACCGCATCCTCGCACCCGTACCGGCGGGGGCTCCGGTCAGCTGCCGGGAGATAGCGATCGAGGCCCACGAGACGACACCGCCGCCTCGATACAATGAGGCCACCCTGCTGTCCGCCATGGAAAATTCCGACAAACTTGTGGAGGACGAGGATCTCGCCGACGCCATGAAGGAGCGCGGCCTCGGTACCCCTGCCACCCGCGCGGCCATCATTGAAAAGCTGATCAAGGAAAAGTACGTCGTACGGGAAGGCAAGGATCTCACCCCGACCGGCAAGGCCTTTGAATTGATCGCCCTGCTTGAGGCGATGAAGATCGAAGTGCTGGCCTCTCCGGAGCTGACCGGCGAGTGGGAATATAAGCTGAACCGAATCCTAAAAGGTGAATTCACCCGCGATCAGTTCATGGCCGAGATCCGGGCCATGACCACGAGCATCATCGATCGGGTCAAGAACTTCGAAAGTGAAGGCGTTCGCGAGGAGGCGCCCTTCAGCCCGGTGGATGGGGTGCGGTTCTTTTCGTCGCCCACGGCTTACGTTTCGGAAGACAAAAAGATTCGAATCCGCAAAATCATCGGCGGCCGAATCATGTCCGAGGACGAGATCGTCGCCCTGCTGAAGGGGGAAACCATCGGCCCGTTCGGCGACTTCAGGTCCAAGAAAGGCAAATCATTTGCGGCTTCGGTTAAACGGGTGAACAATAAACTGGAATTCATCTTTGCCTCTTCCAACACGGATCTGGACCTCGATGCGATCAAGCAGGGCAAGCCTCTGGGACTGTCGCCCATAGACCGGACCAGGGTGTTCGCCACACCGGTTGCCTACATGTCCGAGTCGGCCCTTGAGGGCGACGAAAAGAACGGATTGAAGATCAGCCGGATGATCCTCTCCAAGGAACTTACGCCCGCGCATATCGAGCAGCTGTTGCAGGAAGGCAAAACGGAACTCATCACCGGCTTTATTTCCAAAAAGAAAAAGCCCTTCGACGCCTACCTGCTTCTCAGCAAAAGTGGTACACTGAAATTTGAGTTTCCCCCGCGGAAAACCAAAGCAAAACAATAAAAAAATTGACAGCCCGAAGAGAAAAGGGAACAGATAGCATGAAATTGATCAAACAAGAGTACCGCGACAAAAGCGGGCATGAACTCGCCCAGATCTGCGCCAAGGCAGCTCTCGACACCAAAGCGGAAGATCTGGTCATCCTCGATGTGCGGGGACTCACCACCTTCACCGATTACTTCGTGATCATGAACGGCAAATCCACCCGCCATGTGCAGGCACTGGCCGGGGCCATCGAGGAGCAGTTGCGATCCAAACGGGTAACGGTATCAAAAGCGGAAGGACTGACGGAAGGATTGTGGGTTCTCCTTGATTACGACGATGTGGTTGTCCATATTTTCTATCATGAACAGCGGAAATTTTACAATCTGGAAGGATTGTGGTCCGAGGCAAAACGCATTTCGGCAGAGACCGAATAGCGCCCGGTCGTCCAGGTAAGAATCTGTTGAACCATAGAGAATGACTCAGGAAAAATGCAATACTTAAGCACCAGGGGGAAAATCGCCCCCATTCCGTTTACCCAGGCAGTCATGATGGGGCTTGCCGAAGACGGCGGCCTGCTCCTTCCCCGCACCATCCCGCGTATCGGCAGCGAGACCTTCAGTTCCTGGCAGAAGTTGAGTTATCCCGATCTTGCCTTTGAGGTGCTTTCCCGTTTCGTCGACGATATCCCGATCAGCGATCTGCGCGATATCATCAACCGTTCTTATGGAGTTTTTGCCACGGAAGAGGTTACCCCCCTCGTCCATCATGGCGACCTGCACATTCTCGAACTGTTCCACGGTCCGACGTTGGCCTTTAAGGACATCGCCCTCCAGTTTCTCGGCAACCTGTTCGAATACCTGCTGAACCGGGATCAATCGGTCCTCAACATTCTCGGCGCGACCTCGGGGGATACGGGATCCGCCGCCATCTACGGGGTGCGCGGCAAGGAGCGGATCAATATTTTCATCCTGCACCCCTCCCAGCGGGTCAGTCCGGTGCAGGAAAAGCAGATGACCACGGTCCTGGACGACAACGTTTTCAATATCGCCATCCGCGGCTCGTTCGACGACGGACAGGCCATCGTCAAAAAGATCTTCAACGACATCGAGTTCAAAAACAAATATCGCCTGGGGGCGATCAACTCGATAAACTGGGCTCGGGTCCTGGCCCAGGTTGTCTACTATGTGCGCAGTTGCCTGCACGTGACGGCCCACGAGAAGGATTCCTCCGTCGATTTTGCCATTCCCACCGGCAATTTCGGCGACATCTTCGCCGGTTATATCGCCAAGAAGATGCTTCCCGCAGGCACCATCCGTCAATTGATTTTAGCCACCAACGACAACGATATCCTGGCCCGTTTCGTCAACAAAGGCGATTACTCGCTCGGCGAGGTGAAGATGACCTCCAGCCCGTCCATGGATATCCAGGCAGCCTCAAATTTCGAACGCTATCTCTATTATCTGGTGGACAGCGATCCCGTCCGGACCAGGGAACTGATGGAAGAATTCGGCAAAAACGGCAAGATCGATCTCTCCGGCCATCAGGACCAGATACGCCGCGACTTTGCGGCGACGGCGGTCAGCGGCAGCGAAGTGATCGAGACAATCGCCTCCTTCCACCGCGAACACGACTATATCCTCGATCCGCATACCGCAGTCGGGGTGAAGGCAGCACAGAAATTCAAGACGATCGGCGTGCCGATGGTCTGTCTGGCCACCGCCCACCCGGCCAAATTCGGCGAGACCGTGGCCGCCGCAATCGGCAAACCGCCGCAGGTTCCCGAGGCGCTTGCCGGGATTCTCGACAAACCGAGCCGTTGCGAGATAATGGATGCCGATAAAACTCAGATTCAAGATTTTGTGGCCAAAAATGCTCTGACGACCGCGTCGGCAAAAGAATAAGCCTCAGCGGGCAGATTGCAGCGGCTGAGGACGAAATACCCCTTGGATTGCCAGGAGCTCCAACGCAGATAATGCTCCGGCATGACGAGAACCTTGACAAGACGAAACGACTACTCTAATGTCTGTTGAACTATACATGCATACTTGAGGCTTCCCGGGAAGCCCCAGTTTTTCTATCGTATTTTCTAAGAGGTTATTATGTTTGGACTTGGAATGCCGGAATTGATTGTTATTCTGGTGATAATTGTGATCATCTTCGGAGCGGGCAAACTTCCGGAAATCGGCTCCGGCATCGGCAAAGGCATAAAAAACTTCAAGGAAGCCACCAAAAAAGAAGAAGCCAAGAAGATTGACGACGAAAATAAGGAACCGGACAACAAGGCCTGAAAATCTTCAATCCTCTTTTAGCGGGAGCAAGCAATGTTTGGATTAGGAACACCTGAATTGATCGTTATTCTCGCCATCGCCTTTCTGGTCTTTGGCGGCAAAAAACTGCCGGAAATCGGTGCCGGACTCGGCAAGGCCATAAGCTCCTTCAAGAACGGTCTCCGCGATGTCGAACAAAGCGGCAAAGAGATGATCAATGATATTCCAGGCGTAAAGGAAGCGGCAGAAGTCAGGCAACATGTCGACAATGTAAAAAACATGGGAAAGATCGAGAATCTCATCAAGTAGAATATTCTTGCTCTCCCCTCCAGTGTAACGCCGAGTAACGGCCGGAATTCCATCGCGGAGCGATGATTCCGGCTGTCTTTTGTCAATGCTGAAGAATTCAGCCGAATTCTCACTCCCGAACCACCCTCTGTTCGCCTCCGATTATTCCCGCTCCATCCGCCACAAAAAACGCCACCCACGTAAAAGACCACGGCACATTGGGTATCGATTTCCCGCGGTGCCGCTTCGTCATACTCGCGGCTATCCATTGTCGATTCATTTTTGCAATTCAGCCCACATCTTTTCCACGCGTAACCCCCGGAACAGACCGACTTTTAATATTCTTGACTTTTTTGTTACAACTGGCTAAATCAATTGTTTCAGTCATACGTTTTTGTCTTTGTTTATCCCGCAGTAACCCCCCACCAGGCCTGCATCCGATAGACTTCCCTTGCCGATAGGCAATTTTAAATCATCAGGAGAGAAAGATGTGTCGTTTAGCCCTGAAAACAGCCAACGAGCCCTTTTCCCCCTATGAAGTGCTCACCGCGATGGAGGCCATGAAAGAAGGTTACGATGGTTCCGGGCTCGGTCTCCTGCTTCGGGGAATGGAATTCGAGGATTTCAAATATAACCCCAAATTCCCTATCCTCTCCGGCATTGCCCATACCGAGGCGGCCTGGTACCGCATGACCGACTACATGGAGGAGCGGGGCTACGAACTGAAATACGACCATCGGTTTGCCATGCGGCCGGAACTGATCGAGGCCGAAGACCGCTTCCGCTACTTCATGCGGGCCTACCGCATGCCGGTTGCCTTCCGGGACAAGAGCGATGAAATCCGGGAGGCGGAAATGATGCAGACCCGGCTGGCGCTGCGCAAACTCAGCACCGATGAGGACCATCTCACTATCTTCTCCTTCTATCCCGATGTGGCGATGATCAAGGAAGTCGGCTGGCCGATGCAGATCGGCGACGCCCTCTGCCTCCACGACGGCCAGCTGAAGTCTAGGGTCTGCATGGCCCAGGGGCGGCAGAATACCAATTACGGGATCAATCTCTACGCCTGTCATCCTTTCTTCATCCAGGGCATCTCCACCATGACCAACGGCGAGAACACCGCCTTCGTGCCCATCCGCGACTGGCTCTTGGGCAAAAACTTTCCCGGCTACACCGGCTATCAGAGTGACAGCGAGGTTTTCACCCATATCCTCCACTACACCCTGAAAATGCTGAAATTGCCGCTCCAGGCCTATAAACACATCATTACCCCGCTCAGTAACGCCGAACTGGCTAAACATCCCCAGGGAGAATTCCTCGCCGGCCTGCGTCAGGTCTGCAAACGGTTGATCATCGACGGACCCAATGCGGTCATCGGTACCTTGCCGGACGAAACCTGCCTGCTGGTGATGGATCAGAAAAAGCTCAGGCCGGCGACGGTCGGCGGCAGAGAAGGCGTCTGGGCGATTGCCTCGGAAATATGCGGCGTCGACGCGATGATTCCAGACCGGGACGCCTCGTTCGATTTTCAGCCCATGCGTGAACATACAGTGATTATTCCCCCCCATAGAAAGGAATTAGAGATATGGTCCCAGTACGAAGCGTTTCCGTTACCCCTAGCAGCCTAACTCCGTCCGACCTGCTCTGGATCATCGAGCACCGGGAAGAGCGGTGCACCCTCTGCGGCAATTGTACTGCGGTCTGTCCGAAAGGGGCGATCCGCCTGGCGCACATGCGCAAACGACTGCCCAAGCTCGATGTGTTCAGCAAGAAGCGGGGCAACGAGTACCAGACCTTCACCGGCATCCGCCAGGAAACCGAGCAGAGCAAGCTGTGCATCGGCTGCGGCATGTGTTCAATGGTCTGCCCCAATGAAGCAATCACCCCGGTGGCGGGTACCAACGAGAACCGTACGCTCTTCTTCGAAAACAGAAAAGGCGAGCCGATGAAGAGAGGCGGGCGCCGGAATGCCACCGGTCCCACCCTGCTCGACCGGATCATCTTCGACCGGATCTCCATGCTGACCGACCCGGCGCTTGATGCCGGACGGCATGAGTTCAGCGTTACCACGACGCTTGGCCGAGTGCTCTCCCCGGAAGAATTTCTCGAAAAGAGCGTCAGCGGCGGCTGGATTCCGCCGACCCGGGAGATCTTCCCTTTCGTCATCGGCTCCATGTCGTTTGGTGCGCTGTCGCCCAATATGTGGCTCGGCCTGCTCCAGGGTGTGGCCTATTGCAACGAGGTCCTGGGGATCCCGGTCGTCATGTGCACCGGCGAAGGCGGTTGCCCGCCCTGGGTACTCAGGAGCCGCTTCCTGAAATATATCATCCTGCAGATCGCCTCCGGCTATTTCGGCTGGGACGAGATAATCAGGGCCATTCCCGAGATGAAGTGCAATCCGGCGGCAATTGAGGTGAAATACGGCCAGGGTGCAAAACCGGGCGACGGCGGACTGCTCATGTGGCACAAGGTCTCGAAACTCATTGCCCGGCTGCGCGGCGTCCCGGAAGGGGTCGATCTGCCGTCGCCGCCGGTCCATCAGACGCTGTACTCGATCGAAGAAAGCGTCATGAAGATGCTCCAGACCCTGTCCATGGCCTTCGAGCACAAGGTGCCGGTATACCCGAAAATCTCCGCCTCGACCTCGGCCAAATCGGTCTTGAACAACCTGGTGCGCAACCCTTATGCCGCAGGGCTTATGATCGACGGCATCGACGGCGGCACCGGCGCAGCCTACAACGTCTCCATGGATGCGACCGGCCATCCCATCGCCTCCTGCGTGCGAGATTGTTACCTCGATCTGGCGAAGCAAGGCAAGCAGAACGAAATCCCGATCTTCGCCGCCGGCGGCATCGGCAAAAACGGCAACATCGCCCAGAATGGCATGGCCATGATCATGCTCGGCGCCTCAGGGGTGCATATCGGCAAATACATGATGCAGGCCGCCGCAGGATGCCTCGGTAACGAGAAAAACCGCTGCAATGTCTGCAACCTGGGCATCTGTCCGAAGGGCATCACCAGCCAAAATCCGAAACTGTATCGCCGGCTCGATCCGGACAAGGTAGCCGAAAGGGTGGCCGAGGTCTTTATGTCGATCAATACCGAAATCAAGAAGATCATGGCGCCGCTGGGCAGATCCCAGAGCCTGCCGATCGGCATGTCGGATGCCATCGGCATTGCCGACAAGGCCGCCGCGGAAAGGCTGCAGATTAAATATACCTGCTAACGAGCGGCAAACGGGATAGGCGAATCAAGATCAACGCGGGTGAACGGCAAGAAAAATAGCCTGTCTCACCTTGGAAATAAGGAGTCTCCAGTGGCTACTACGGTTGTAAAAGGTCTGAATGAAAAAGGTGAACGTATCAGTTCAATGGAATTCGAGAAATTGGTGCGGCAGGCCGCAGCCTCGTCTTCCGACCTTCTGCTCGAGTCTTACGGCCAGCACAATATCGGCATCCGCCTGCAACGCGAAGATGGTCTGAACATCACCGTCAAGGGTCCTTCAGGCCAGCGGCTCGGCTGCATGGGCATGCCCGGCACGACCATCGTCTGTGAAGGCTCGACCTCAGACGATGTCGGTTATCTCAATATCGGTGCGGAAATCGCCATCCTGGGCGATGCCACCAACGGCGCCTGCAACGCCATGGCCAACGGCAAGGTGTTCATCGGCGGGTCGATCGGCGCCCGCGGCCTCACCATGACCAAGTGGAACCCCGAGCACGAAAAACCGGAACTCTGGGTGCTCGGCTCGACCGGCGACTCCTTTGCCGAATTCAACTGCGGCGGTATCGCCGTGGTCTGCGGCATAAAACCGAAAAATCCCGACAACATCCTCGGCTACCGCCCCTGTGTCGGGATGGTCGGCGGCACCATCTATTTTCGCGGCAAGACCGACAACTCCTACCCGAAGACCAATGCCAAGGTCACACAGCCAAACGAGGCCCAGTGGCAGTGGTTGACCGAGAACATCGTCGGTTTTCTCAACAAGATCCGCCAGCCGGAGCTGCTGGAAATGCTCACCAGGAGGGATGAGTGGCAGGTGTTGATGCCGATCACCCCCCAGGAACGTGCCCTGATGTTCGCCGGCCCCATGCCCATGGCCGAATTCCGGAATGAACACTGGAACAAGGAATTCGGCGGCGATCCCCTGCGGGACCTGGCCCCGGGCCTTGACCGCAGCAACATCGGGGTGATCGTGAGCGGCGACCTGCGCCGGAAAAAACCCTACTGGGCCAACTGCGAATCGGCAGCGCCCTGCACCTATTATTGTCCGGTACACATTCCAACCGTCGACAGGTTGCGGCTCATCCGCGAAGGACGTATCGAGGAGGCCTACCAGCTGATCCTCCGGTATACGCCGTTGCCGGCCTCGGTTTGCGGCGCCGTCTGCCCCAATCTCTGTGTCGAAAACTGTTCCCGGATGGGGGTGGATACCGCCATCGACGCCCAGCTCCTGGGCCAGGCGGTGAATATCTTCGAACCTCCGCAAGTGGCCGAATCAACGGGCAAGAAGGTTGCCATCATCGGCGGCGGCCCGGCCGGGATGAACGTGGCCTGGCAGCTGGCGCTCTCGGGGATCGAAGCCCATATCTTCGAGCAGGACGACAAGATCGGCGGGAAACTCGCCCAGGTCATCCCCTGGGAGCGGCTGTCGCAAGCGATCTGGGACCGGGAGATCGCCAGGTTCCTCGCCACCCCCAACATCAAGGTGAGCTGCAATGTCACCATGACCAAGGAGAAGTTCGCCGAGCTGCACAAGGAATACGATTATATTGTGATTGCGGTGGGCACTCACACGCCACGGCGGCTGCAGTTCCCCGGCAACGAGAAGGTCCTCGCCGCCCTTGATTTCCTGAAGAAAGCCAAAAGTCCGAAACCATTGCCGGTCGGCCGCGAAGTGGTCGTCATCGGCGCCGGCAATGTCGGTTGCGACGTAGCCTGCGAAGCCTACCGGCTGGGAGCGGAAAAAGTCACCCTGGTGGACATCCAGAAGCCGCTGGCCTTTGGCAAGGAAAAGGCGGCGGCCGAAGCCCTCGGGGCTCAGTTTCGCTGGCCGGTACTGACAAAAGAAGTCACCGACGAGGGGCTCATTACCAATACCGGCGAACTGATTGCCGCGCAGACGGTGATCATCTCCATCGGCGATGTCCCGGCACTGTCCTTCCTCCCCGAATCGGTGGAAACCGTCACCGTCGGCGGCGCCGCCTGGATTTCGACGGATAAAGCCCATATAACCTCGGATAGCAAGGTTCTCGCGGTCGGCGATGTCGAGCGACCAGGCCTTGCCACCAACGCCCTTGGCGCCGGCAAGACCGCGGCGGAATTTATCATTGCCAAAAGCAAGGGTCAGGAATGGAAGCCCTTCGACAAGCAGGTCATCCCCCAGAAGGCCCTGACCATTACCCATTACATTCCCATGGATACCGGCACCTCAGAGCAGGATCAGGCCGATCGCTGTCTGTCCTGCGCCTCCTGCCGCGACTGCCATCTGTGCGAGACGATCTGTCCAACGGGCGCCATCAGCCGGCAGGATATCCTCACCTCAACCCATGACGACAACCGTTCGCTGACGACTTCCTATGAGTATGTTTCCGATGACGAGAAGTGTATCGCCTGCGGGTTCTGCGCCGATACCTGCCCCTGCGGGATCTGGACGATGAACGCCTTCTGACGGGAGTGGTAGTCGGCTTTCTGAAGCGCTTCCGCCGGCCTCCGGCAGAAGCGCTTTTTTGTTATGATTACTTGCGGATAAGACGGATACTCACATCATACCTTGCCGTTTCGATATCCGGCGGGAGAAGGCTGGCGTCGGGAATCATGATGGTCAACACCCTGCCTTTTAGCGGGTCCTGGGCCTGCTTTTGCCGTCTTTCCCGGCCCGAAGGCCCGGCAATGCCTTTTCGAGGAGGACGGATATGAAGCAGCTGCGCTTCAATGAAGGTGGCGCCTTTGGCGGGAACCTTTTGACTCTGCGGCGCTAGCGGCGGGATCGAACCGATGATTATTTCCATGCGACAACCTCCTTATCCCGGAAAAGAAATTCTCATTGTAGGGCGAGAATTCTGCAAAAAGGGATCGAACCCTCAAAGGATACTGAAAAACGTCCCGATAATCATAAGTTAGGTGAATATTCACAAGTATTACCCTATCTTGCTAAAAACGGCAAGCGATGTTATTTTGACGGTATCACAAGCACTTATCCATTCATAGCAAATGTTGATGGCAATCTGCCGGCACCGGCGCATTGGCTGCATTGGCTCTTCCCTTTTGCCCGCATTCCGGGG
>MGTI01000041.1 GCA_001799365.1 Desulfobacterales bacterium GWB2_56_26
CATGAAGCCCTGCAGCAAAGCAGGGAAAAGTATCGGGCTATCTTCGACAACGCCACGGAAGGTATCTTCCAGCTGGCGACCGACGGCACACTGCTTGTTGTCAACCGCGCCCTGGCCGGGATCTTCGGTTATTCGTCGCCGGAAGAAATGATCGAGGCGGTCAATTCAGGCTCGAACGGTCTCCTCGGGCAGAAAGTGCAGGCCGAGCTGCTATCCGCCCTGCAGGAAAGGCAGACGGTGGAAGGTTTCGAACTCGAATACCGCCGCCGGAACGGCGCCTCGGTTTCCCTGTCGATCAAAGCCCATGGCCTCCCGGACGCATCCGGTGCACTCCGAAGGATCGACGGGGTGATCGAAGACATCACCGGCAGGAAAGAGACCGAGCGCTTACGGATCGAACGGGATGCCGCGGAGGCGGCAAGCAAGACTAAAAGCGATTTTCTCGCCAATATCGGTCACGAGATCCGTACGCCGCTGAACTCGATCCTCGGTTTTTCCCAGATTCTCCAGGCCCAGCTCGGGGAAGAACGGCTGCAGCAGTATATCCATGCCATCACCGCCAGCGGTAAGACGCTGCTCCGATTGATCAATGATCTCCTGGATCTCTCCAAAATCGAGGCGGGAAAATTCGAAATCCAGCCTTCCGCCGTCGATCTGCAGCGGGTCGCCCGGGAGATTCAGCTGGTGTTCATGCCTTCGGTCGACGAAAAACAGCTGAAATTCGTGGTCGACCTCGATCCCAGCTTGCCCAGGACCGTTTTTCTCGACGAGGTCCGCTTGAGGCAGATTCTGGTCAACCTGCTGAGGAATGCCTTCAAATTCACTGATAAAGGGAGCATCACCCTGTCGTTGCGGGTGATCGGCAGGTCCCGGCCCGGAACGGTCGATCTGGAGATCGAGGTGGCCGATACCGGCATAGGCGTTCCACCGGAAGATCAGGAGACGATCTTTGAGGCCTTCATTCAGCAGCGACGGCAGGATCAGGCAAAGTATGCCGGGACCGGCCTGGGGCTGAGCATTACCAGAAGGCTGGTCGAGATCCTCGGCGGTCGGATTTCGCTGCACAGCGAGGTGGGCAAGGGCAGCACGTTCTCCGCTGTACTGCACGGTATTCCGATCGCCGAAGATCACTTCAATCGGTCGCTGCACGACAATGAGGGGCGGAATATCCTGTTCGACGAAGAGGCGGTTGTGCTGGTTATCGATGCCATGGACAGCGACCGGCTGCTCATTCGTGAGTTTCTCCGGTCGACCAAGCTGTCCATTGTCGAGACGATCAGCATCGCCGACGGCGTTGAATGGTGCATGGCGATCAAGCCCGATCTCATCCTCCTCGATTATACCCTTTCCCTGGTCCCCGACCCTCTTCTGGTGCAGCGGTTCAATCGGGTGAAAGATGATCTGAATATCCCCATCGTCGTCATGACTTCGGTGACGGGTGTCGGCAGCGACGATTTTCATACCGATTACCGGTTCGATGGCTGGTTGGGCAAGCCCCTGCTGTTCGAGGATGTCATGCGGATGCTGGCGCGGTTTCTGCCGCATGCCACTCTCGGCCGGGAGGATGACGCCCTGGGTATCGACGCGAGGGAGGAATATGCCCTGCCCGCCGAGACGGAAGTGCGGCAGGCGGTGGCAGGGCTGAATGGCCGGTTGCCGGTCCTGCGGCGGATTCTCCTTGGCAATATGCTTGCGCAATGGCAAGAAATCCAGGAAACATGTATCATCAATGAAATGAAATCATTCGCCGAGGAAATCGAGCAGATGTCGGCGGAATACAATCTCGATTTTCTGGCCGATTGGGCCGGAGTTCTGCTCAACCGGATCAGGCTCTTCGACATGGAGCGGGTACCCAAAACCTTTTATCTCTTTGCCGATCTGGTCGATTTGATCGAAAAGTGCAGCCGGATGGGATCGGCAGCCGAAGAACACCCTTACCTTGAGAACTAAAAGAACCCCTATGGACAATTTTGACTTTGATCTTCCCGAAAGACCGCCCCTCATTCTGGTGGTCGACGATATCCCTAAGAATCTTGAACTGGTCGGTAATATCCTGAGCCTGGAACAATACCAGATATCGGTGGCCGACGATGGCGACAAGGCGTGGAAAATCATCAACAGGATTTCTCCCGATCTGATTCTCCTGGATATCATGATGCCGACCATCGACGGCTACACTTTGTGCCGAAAGATCAAGGCACTGGAGGACAAGAAAGATATCCCGGTGATCTTCATAACCGCCAAATCGAGTCCCGAAGATCTGATTAAAGGCTTCGAGCTCGGGGCGGTGGATTACATCACCAAACCCTTCAATGCTGCAGAGCTGACTGCCCGGGTTCGCACCCACATCGCTCTGTACCGGGCCAAGAAAAAGAATGAATATCTCATCGAGGAACTTCGGGCGGCTCTGGTCCAGGTGAAAACCTTGTCGGGGCTCCTGCCCATCTGCTGCGTGTGTAAAAAAATCCGCGACGACGAAGGCTATTGGCAGCAGGTGGAGACCTACATCTCCGCCCATGCCGACGTCCGGTTTTCCCACGGCCTGTGCCCGGCCTGCATCCGAACGAAATATCCGCAGTTTGCCAAGGCGATCCTGGATAAGCAAAAAACCGAGGCCGATCCTTCGCCGCCGCCGGCTTCTCCGAAAAAATGCCGGCGCTGAGCGTCGGTAAGACCGTCTCTTACCTGCATTCACATCTCCTGCAACCGCCGTCCTCGGTATCCCAGTCAGCTGTGCCTATCGCATTGATTGATCGTTGAAACCTGCTGCCCGTGTGGGCGGAGGGGGCAATATGAAAGGCGGAATTGCGTCGACAGCCAAAATGCCCCAAAAATGCCAAGGCCTTGAATAGTTGCTGGAAATAATCGATAATTGAACAAGTTTGAGATGCCGTTCTGTCTCCACTGAAATTAACCTCGCTCAACTCGCGCGGTGAAGGCGGGCAGCGAACACGTTCGCATGGGGATTCCACTCCGGTAAACGAATGAAGAAAATTCGCTTCAAATCAATCCAGTTCAAGATCGCCTTGTGGGCAAGTGCCTGTCTTATAGTGAGCGGCATGGTTATTGTGGCCTATGCGGTTGCCACCTCCCGGGCAACGGCCATAAGGGCAGCCGAAGAGCGGTCTCTCGCCGAAGCGCGGACCCAGGCAGGCATCGTCAAGGCAGAGATCGAGGTTGGCCTCGATACCGCCCGGGCAAGAGCCCATGAGCTGGTTGCGGTTCGCCAGCCGGAGGACCCGCTGGTCATCAGCCGGGAACAGGTCAATGCGATGATGCGCCAGGTCCTGCTGCAGAATCCGCAGTACATCGGCGTTTGGACCTTATGGGAGCCGAATGCTTTCGATGGCCGTGACGACGATTATGCTGGTTCCGCGGCGTATGGCGAAAGCGGACGTTTCTTTCCCTACTGGAATCGGGGAACCGGTGTTGTCACCGTTGAGCCCATCGTCGATTTCGATACCGGCGACTGGTATCAGGTGCCGAAAACGACCGGTCGTGAATACGTAAGCGATATCTATAAATATCCGGTCATGGGGAAAGATACCTGGATGATTTCGGTTGTTGCGCCGATAGTTGTTCAGGATGTTTTCTACGGCGTCGCCGGCGAGGATATTTCCATTACCTTTCTGCAGGATCTCACCGATCGGCTGAATATCTACGACGGCACCGGCCGACTCTTGCTGATCGGCAACAACGGCAGGGTGGTGGCGGCAACGGGTCAGGAGGGACTGCGCGGCAGACCGCTTGCCGAGGTGCTCGATCGGCAGGATGCCGAGGAGCATCTGGGGGCGGTTCAGGCTGGTCGGGAACATATCAAGCACGCTGCCGATCGTCTGGAAGCGGCCGTGCCCATTTATTTCGGTCATATTGCCAAGCCGTGGACCGCACTGATCGTTGTCCCTTCGGAAAAAATCACGGCTCCGGCCAACACGCTCATGTGGCGATTGGTGGCGACATCTTTGGTCATGATCCTGGCCGGAATGGCGGCGCTTGCTCTCGTTGCCCGGCGGATAGCCCAACCTGTCCAGCGGGTTGCTGAGGTAGTGCGGAAAGTGGCCGCCGGCGATCTGAGCCAGGTGGTGTCGGTGGGCGAACGTGAAGATGAACTGGGGATGCTGGCCCGGGATTTCAATCACATGACCCGGCAGCTTCGCGGTTTATACGATACCTTGGCGCAGCGTGTTCAGGAACTCAATCGCAAGAGTCAGGAACTGTACCGGAGCGAGCAGAAATTTCGGGTCATTTTCGATCAGACTTTTCAGCTTATCGGCCTCCTGGATCTTGACGGCAGGATCATCGAGGCAAACAAGACTGCCCTGCAGTTCATCGGCATCGAACAAGCCGAGGTCCTCGGCAGGCCGTTCTGGGAAACGGCGTGGTGGGCGCATTCACCACAGCTGCAGGATCAGGTGCGAGCCTCGGTGAAAAAAGCCGCCGAGGGAGAATTCGTGAGGTTCGAGGCCAGCCATCCCGGTGTCGACGGCAGGATGCGCAATATCGACTATTCCATCAAACCGGTGCTGGATGAAAACGGCAAGGTCGTGCTGCTGATCCCGGAAGGACGCGATATTTCTGAATACAAAAAACTTGAAGGGCAGCTTCGTCAGGCCCAGAAAATGGAAGCCATCGGTACCTTGGCCGGTGGTATTGCCCATGATTTCAACAATATCCTCGGTGTGATTCTCGGCAATGCGGAGATGGCCAGAGAGGATTGCCCTGCCGGTTCCAGTCAGATCGATCTGCTTGACGACGTGATCAAGGCGAGTCACAGGGCCAAGGAACTGGTGAAACAGATCCTGGCCTTCAGTCGCCAGATGGAATCCGAACGGCATCCCCTGCAACCGGCGGGCATTGTCAAAGAAGTAATGAAAATGCTGCGGCCTTCCATACCTTCAACCATTTTCATGGAGCAGGATATCGCCGCATCGACCAGTCTCATTCTGGCAGATCCGACGCATATTCATCAGATCCTGCTGAATCTTTGCACCAACGCCTATCATGCCATGGAGGCAACCGGCGGCAGGATAGCCGTGTCGCTGCATGAGGTTGAATTGAACGATGCAGACCTGCTAAAAGAGCAAGAGGTCAGGCCGGGCCGCTTTGTCCGGTTGACGGTGGAAGATTCCGGGCCGGGTATGGCGCCGGAAGTGCAGGAGAAGATCTTCGATCCCTATTTCACCACCAAGGAAGTGGGAAAAGGAACGGGGATGGGCCTTTCCATCGTCCATGGCATCGTGAAAAGCTATGGCGGGTTCATTTCCTTGACCAGCGAATTGGGGGCCGGCACAACATTTGATGTCTACTTTCCCGCGCTTGTGGGTGGCGCTCCATCCGAAGAAAATGCAATCCAACCGATTCCCTTGGGGACGGAGAGGGTGTTGCTCGTCGACGATGAAGCGATGCTTTTGGGGATGACGGAGAAGATGCTTGAAAGATTAGGGTACAGAGTGACAACAAGGACCGACGGCATGATGGCGCTGGAGACCTTTCACAATATGCCGGACCATTTCGACATCGTCATCACCGATCAGACCATGCCGGGCATGACTGGGCTTGAGATGGCGACCAGGATGCTGCAGATCCGGGCCGATCTTCCCGTCATCCTGTGCACCGGTTACAGCACCATTATTTCGGAAGAGAAGGTCAAGTTCGCCGGTATTCGCGGGTTTATGTTGAAACCGTTAACCCAACGAAAAATCGCCCGGACGATCAGAAATGTCCTGGATGGCAATGTCTAACAGGGTTTTCGTAGGGTGCGCCGTGCGCACCGAAAATCATCCCGGATGCCCGAAAACAATCTCAAATACCGTTCCCCCTTCCTCACGGACATCCACCGCCACGTCCATGAGCGCATGCCACGGTGCGCACGGCGCACCCTACCTGGAAAACGTTATTTTGAAAGCTTTTGGCATGAGAATCAGCAGTCGACCAGGTTGACCGCCAGGCCGCCCCGGGCGGTTTCCTTGTATTTGTCGTTCATGTCGAGGCCGGTCTGGTACATGGTCCTGATGCATTTGTCCAAAGAGACGTAGTGGCTGCCGTCGCCCCGGAGTGCGAGCGTCGCCGCGGTGACCGCCTTGACTGCGCCGAAGCCGTTGCGTTCGATGCAGGGCACCTGGACCAGGCCGTCGACCGGATCGCAGGTCATGCCGAGGTGGTGTTCGAGGGCGATTTCCGCGCTGTTTTCGATCTGTTCGTTGCTGCCGCCAAGCACGGCGCAGAGCCCGGCGGCGGCCATTGCCGCGGCGGAGCCGATTTCGCCCTGGCAGCCGACTTCCGCACCGGAAATGGAACCGTTGTGCTTGATGATGCCGCCGATCGCCGCGGCCGTCAGCAGGAATTTCCGGACACCTTCGGGGGTCGCGCCCGGGTAAAAGGCGAGATAATAGCTGATCACCGCCGGGATGACGCCCGCCGCCCCGTTGGTCGGCGCGGTGACGATCTTGCCGCCGGCGGCATTTTCCTCGCTCACGGCCATGGCGTTCTGGACCAGCCACTCGTTGACCAGTAGAAAAGAACGGTCGCCGCTCGCCATCTCTGTCTCCAGCTGCCGGTGCAGCGCTTTCGCCCGCCGTTTCAGTAGAAGACCGCCGGGCAGGATGCCGCCGGCCGCAAGGCCGCGGTCGATGCTGTCCGCCATGACTCGCCAGATCCGGTCGAGCCGCTCGTCAAGCGCTATGCTGTCTACCAAGGTCAACTCATTGGCCCGTTTCATCTCGGCGACGGAAAGGTTTGCTTTGCGGCCGGCCGCAAGCATGTCGTCAGCCGTGTTAAAGGGATAGGGGACTGCCGGACCGTCGGTTGCCTCCGTTGCCCGGCGCCTGCCGTCCTCCAGTTCGGCAGCGGTCAGGACGAAACCGCCGCCGATGGAATAGTAGGTCTCCTGCCGGAGAAGGGCGCCGTTTTCGGCCATGGCCGAAAAGCTCATGCCGTTGGCGTGACCGGGCAGGGGCGGGCCGTAATCGAAGACCAGATCCTCATCCGGGTTGAAGTGAAACGGCGCAAAAGCCTGAGGATCGATGCGGCGGGTGGCGTGGATGTCTGCCAGTGCCGCGGCCATTTCCTCGGCTTCGGCCGTTTCCGCCGAAAAGCCGGCAAGTCCCAGGATGACCGCTCGGTCGGTGGCATGGCCCCGGCCGGTAAAGGCCAGGGACCCATGGAGCCGGACCCGGATGCGGTGGGGCGAGATGCCGGCCTGCGCCAGAATCTTGAGAAAGAGCAGAGCGGCGGCCATGGGTCCCATGGTGTGGGAGCTGGAAGGGCCGATGCCGATTTTGAAGATATCGAAAACGCTGATAAACATGATGATCCCTGTAACCCCCACTCAATTCAAAAAATCCGGCCAGGCAGGCTTACCGATCAACCGAGCGTGCTGGTCCGGACGGTTTTCATCCCGTATTTTTTCATTTTTTTCAGCAGGGCCGGATGGGAAATCTGCAGGGCGCTGGCGGTTCGCCGTACCGATTTACTGTCGGCAAAGGTCTGCTGAATGATTCTCTTTTCAAATTCGATCACCTGATTTTTGAGCGGTCTGGCGAGCTGGACAGGTCTTTCCAAAGGAGAGGTGGTAAAGGTGTTCAGTTCATGGCTGAAGAGGATATAGTGCTCATCGATCACCTCGGATTCGCAGAGGATGGCCGCGCGTTCGATGACATTTTTCAACTCCCGGACATTGCCCGGCCACTCGTGACCCTGCAGTCTCTCCAAGGCCTGGGGGCTCATCCTGGGGACGGCCTTGCCCAGCCGGTTGGCGAGCAGGAAGAGAAAATGCTCGGCCAGGTCGGCGATATCCCCCAGGCGCTGCTTGAGCGGGGGGATATGGATGGGCAGGACGGAGATGCGATAGTAAAGATCCTGGCGGAACTTTTTCTCCTGCACCAGCAGTTCCAGGTTTTTGTTGGTGGCGGTGACGATGCGGGCGGAGATCGGGATCTCTTTGGCTCCGCCAATCCGGCGCACCGCCTTTTCCTGGATCAGCCGCAGCATCTTGGCCTGGGACACCAGAGGCATCTCTGCGATCTCGTCGAGGAAGACCGTGCCGTTTTCAGCGATTTCGAACAGGCCTGGCTTGCCTTCCTTGCGGCCGCCGGTGAAGGCCCCGCCGACATAGCCAAACAGCTCGCTTTCCAGCAGGTTCTCTGGCAGGGCTGCACAGTTGATGGGCACGAAGGGGCCCTGCCGACCGGAGGAGCTGTGGATGGCTTTGGCGAACAATTCCTTGCCGGTGCCGCTGCCGCCGTAGATGGAGATGGAAATGTCGGTGGCGGCGATCTTTTCGGCAAAAGCGATGGCCTCCTTGATCGTCGAGTTCCTGCCGATGATGTCGGAAAAGCAGATCCTGCTGTCCTCGGACAGGGATTGGGCCAGTTTCTTGATCTCCTGCATGTCCTTGGCTATTTCCACCGCGCCGATGATCCGCCGCTCGGCATCGTAAATCGGTTTGCAGGTTGAAAAATACTGGTACCGTCCGCCGGGCGTAATCAGGTTCTGCTTAACGTTGTTGAGTTTGGTGCCGTCCAGGCACTGTAGCAGATGGTAATCGGGGATGGCGAAGCTGTCGAGCTTCTTGCCGACCACTTCCGCCGGTGTCTTCATGAAGGCCTTGCAGGCCACCGTGTTGATCGTGGTGATCCGGCCCTCCCGGTCGATGGACAGGACTCCGTCGCTGATATTGTCCAGCACCACGGTGAAGCGGTTGGTCTTTTCCTCGTGGGGCAGAGTCTCGATGCGCTCGATCCGGCGGAAATCATCGATTTCCCGAAATCTTTCGATAAAGAAGTCCTTGTCATGGATGCTGTCGGCGTTTTCGATTTCCACATAGACGTCGGTCAACTCCTGATTTCTGATCACCTCCATGTGGACAATGTTGAGGCCGAACCGGGTGATCACGGTGGAGACATCGGCAACGATGCCGATGCGGTCCCGGAAGGTGGCCTTGATCTTGATGGTTCCTGACTCTTGGTGATCTGCAGCCGAGGGGGGTGTTGGAAGCATCCTGTGATTCTCCTTGGCAAAAGGGGAAAGGTTTGCGGGCGGTTTTCTTGTTGCCGGTTGCAAAAAATCCGCCACTTTCGACGCGCGTCCGGGCTTTTGCGGGAATAACGGGGGATGTTGCAGGAACCTCAAACATCCCGAAATGTTAACGAGAAGATGAAAGGCCCGCCTCAGCTTCCTGGGCGGGCCCGAAGCGGAGCAGGAAGTTCCGGTAGATTTCGCAATGGTAATAAAAGTTACCGTTGCTGGATGCGGTATATGATTTAACTCTATGAATATATAATCAACAAAATAATCGGTACGATTTCGTGCCAGCGGTGTTTATTGATGCCACAAACAGGAGGAGCTGACCGTATTGCGGCACGCAGGGTGCCGGCTAGCCAAGTTCAAGATGCATTTCCTCCATTTCCTCATCCTTCTCGCCCGTCCGGCTAAAGCCGTATCGGTAGCCGAGGCGGATCATCCGGGTGTTGCTCTTCATGATCTCCATCAACAGGGTTTTCAGGCCGATCTCTTTCGCCACGCCGATACAGAAATCCATGAGCAGGCTGCCGATCCGCTTGCCCTGCCAGCTATCGGCCACGGTAAACGACAATTCGGCGCTTTCGAGATCGGGGAACCTGTTCAGCCGTACGTCGCCGATGATCGCCTCTTCCCCGCCGACCACCGCGAGGAAGGCCAGGTCCCGGTCATAATCGACCTGGCAGAAGCGGGCCAGATGGTCATGGGGCATGTTGATACGCCGCTGGCCGAACCGGAAGAATACCGATTCTTCGGACAACGCCTCGAAAAAGCGGCTCAGGGCCGGCTCGTCTTCGCCGCGGATCGGCCGGATATGGACGATGGTGCCGTCGGCCAGAGAGAAGTTTTTCTCGTACTTGAACGGATAGGGCGGGATGGAGAGGTGAAGCGGGCAGAAATCTCCCTGCGCCCATTTATAGCCCTTCGGCAGGTTGTCGTCGATCCGCATGGTCACGTCCCGGACCAGACATCCTTCCGCCATGAGCAGCAAGGGATTGATGGCGATCGAACCGATCTGGGGCAGGTCGATCACCAGCTGGGAAAACCGCACCAGCATTTCTTCCAGGGCGCGCAGCCCTCCCTGCAGGACGCCGAGCTGCTGCAGATACGGGTAGATCCTGGTTTCCTCCATCATCCGGCGGGCCAGGGTCTGATTCAAGGGCGGCAGGCCGAAGGCATAGTCCCGCTCCGCCTGGTAATATTTGCCGCCGAGGCCGAAGGAGATGACGGTGCCGAAGTTTACGCTTTTCTGGGCGCCGATCAGCAGCTGATAGCCGCGTTTGACCACCATCGGCTGGACAATGACCGCCGTCTCGCTCTGCTCAGCGAGGTGGTCCCGGAGGGTGGCATAGGCCTGCCGTACCGCCTGATCGCTTTCCAGCTGGAGAAGGACGTTTTCCGGCGCATCGCCGCGGCTTGTACCCCCATCGGTCTTCATCGCCACCGGATAGCCGAAATGCCGCGCGGCCCGCACCGCTTCGCCCTCGTCATCCGCCCGGATCGTGTCGATCACCGGAATGGAGTACGACCTGAGGATTTCCCCCGCTTCATCGCCATGGAGGGTGTAGCGTTTCCGGTCGAGACAGCCGCTGATGATATGCTTGGCCACGTCCAGCTTGGGGGTGAAATCCCTGATGATGATATCCGGAGTCTCCTGGAGGAGCTTCAGATTGTAGTCGTAGCGATACATGTACATGAAGCTCTTGACCGCCTGCTCCGGGGTATAATAGGTGGGAATCCCGTAATTGTTGAGGAAATCGATGTCGTCCTGGATGGTTTTCTCGCCGAACCAGGTGGAAAAGAGTGGGATATTCGGGCGGTTTCTGACGGCGGTCACGATTATTTCCGCTATTCGCTTGGCGGCGATGCCGGGAAAGGGGGTGCAGATCACCATGAGGCCGTCGATCTCATGGTCCCGAAGACAGTTTTCAATGGCTGCCCGGTAGTCCTCGGCCGAGGCATCGGGGAGCAGGTAGATCGGGTTATGCGGCTCGCACCGGCCGGACAGATCGCATTGCCCGGGTAGAATGGCGGCGATCTTGGCCAGCGTCCTCGGGCCAGGCGCCGCCAGCACGCCGCCCATGGCATGCAGGGCATCGATGGCCATCTCGGTCGGGGCGATGCTGTTGGAAATTATCATCAGCCGTTTGCCCTTCGGCCGGTTTTGCTTGGCGATGGTCTCGACCATGGAGAGCAGATCGAGAATGTCGTCGACCCGCAGACAGCCCGCCCGCTTGAAGACCGCCTCGTAGATGAGGTCCTCCATTGCCGGGAGATGGGGGTCGGCGAGCAGCGAATAGCTGCCGCCTCGGCCGGGCTTGACGACCACGATGGGCTTGGTCCGGGCGAAGTTACGGACGGCGGCCATGAATCTTCGGCCGTTGTTGATTGTCCGGAGCAGGAGGAAAATCGCCCTGGTGCTGCCGTCGCCGCCGAGGAAATCGATGGTGTCGGCGATATTGATGTCTTGCTTTGCACCAAGGGAGATGAAATAGCTGAAGCCGACTTTCTTGCTGATGGCGTGTTCAAGAAATTCAGTCGAAAAAATCCCGCTTTCGGAGATGAAGGCGATATGGCCTTTCTGCGGGAGTTTCGTGTAAAGGCTGGCGTTGAGATTGATCGCGGGCCGGAGAAACCCGAGAGAGTTGGGTCCCAGCACCCGGCAGCCGTACAGGGCCGAGAGCTGTCTGATCCGGTCCCTGATAAGCGACGGCCGGCCGATCCTGGCGGCGTGGTCCGGGGCGAGGATGGCGATGCCTTTTACGCCTTTGCGGCCGCAATCCCCCAGAACCGCCGGCAGGTGCTGCGGCTCGGTCGCCACCAGGGCGAGATCGACCGGATGGGGGATGTCGGAGACGGTCGGATACGCCTCGACGCCCTGCACCCCGCCCATGTCGGGATTGACCGGGTGGACGATGCCCTTGAAACCCTTGCCGATCAGATTCCGGAAGATGTGATAACCGATCGACCTCTCATCCTCATTTGCCCCGATAACCGCTATTCTCTGCGGATTGAACAGGATATCCAGGTTCTTGAGCGACATATGCCTTGCCTCGCTGCCGGAGTTGTGCATAACATTGATGTCAGGAGTTGATAGAATTGGTATATCATCGGTGGGCGATATCGCCAAAGGAATTTCGTTTTTCCATCTTCTATCGGCGTCGCGACACCCCGATGTTTTCCCTGTTTTTTCTTGCGGCTTGAGCCAATTCGCGTTATGCGCTTATAATTGGATAACAGAGCGTACAGCCTATAATGTATGAGGAGCACCCCATGAGAATTTCGATACTTTTTGCATTTTTTCTGATGCTGCAGCCGTCCCTGGCTGTGGCGGCGAATGTCGTCCGGCAGACCATGGATATTGAGAACAGCGCCAATCCGCGGATGGCGTGCCAAAACCCCAAGTTTAATTTCAACAGGCAGGAGACGGAGATCTGCCTGGGCGTCTACCAGGGCTGCCTGCGGCCCGACTTTAAACAATCGGAACGGGAACAGTGTATCGTCGATGCGGTGCGCAAGGGCAAGACCTCGACCGGTCAGACCGGCGGCGGCCCCGGAGCGCAGGGGCCCGGTTCGGGGCCAAGGGCAGCCAATATAGATTTTTCCTTCAACTCCTTTCAGGCCTATGATCTGATCGAGGTCTGCGAGCAGAAGCAGAATAAAAAAAGACCGCTGTGCTCGGGAGCCATCCTTCCCAACAAGGCCAAAATCATCTCAGATATCAATAAGGCACGGCAGTAGCCGGGAGTCGGGCTGCAAAGAAAGAGGGGCAAGAAAGATGGCAGGCAAATATACCTTGATCTGGCGGTTCCGGGTCCGTCCCGACTGCCTGGCCGATTTTCTCGCCTGTTACGGACCGGACGGCGACTGGGTCAGGCTCTTTCGCCGGTCCCCCGGCTTTTGCGAAACCCTCTTGCTGAAGGATCTTACCGTTCCCGATTGGTATCTGACCATCGATCGCTGGCGGAGCGAAGCGGCCTATGGTGAATTTCGCCGCGAGTTCGCGCTCGAATACGCGCAACTCGACCGCCAATGCGAGGGCTTGACCCTGGCCGAAGAGTTTCTCGGCGCATTTTGCGAAGAGAACAGAGGCGCCGAACTCCCTGAAACCTGTTGACTTAAAAGTCCTCTTCGCATAATGCTACGGCCTCTATTGCTTCCTGATCAGGATTTCGCCGATCTCTCCATACCCGCCGCAAAAGAGTCAGTCAAAACCAGAGATATGAAAAAAACTGAACCACATAAGAAAGATACCACCAAGATCTCCGATATTCTCGTCGAAGAAGAGGATACCCTCCTGGCCTGGTTGCTCGCAAGGCTGCCGGGGAAGAGCCGCAGCACCGTCAAGGCGGTGCTCAAAGACAGCCAGGTCATGGTCGACGGCCGCGCGATCACCCAGTTCGACCATCCCCTGGTCCCCGGCCAGCGCGTCCGGGTGTACTGGCAGCGGACGGCGGCGCCGCGGGAGCACTTCGGGCTGAACATTGTTCATGAGGATGACGAGATCATCATCATCGACAAGCCTTCCGGACTGCTCACCATCGCCACCGATAAGGAAAAACGCAAAACCGCCTATGCGATCCTGAGCGACTATGTGAAAAAGGAGGACCCCGACAACAAGATCTTCATCGTCCACCGGCTCGATCGGGAGACCTCGGGGCTGTTGATGTTTGCCAGAAACGAGAAGGTCAAACAGCAGATCCAGGAGACCTGGGAGACCACCATCAGCGAGCGCACCTATGTGGCGGTGGTGGAAGGGCAGGTGGAGCCGCCGGAGGGAACCATCACTTCCTGGCTGACCGAGAGTAAGGCGTTGATCGTCTATTCCTCGCAGAATTCGCAGCATGGCAAGAAATCGGTGACCCACTATAAAAAGATCCGGGAAAACAGCGATTTTTCCCTGCTGCAGCTGAATCTCGATACCGGCCGCAAGCATCAGATCCGGGTCCATATGCAGGAGATCGACCATCCGGTGGTGGGCGATAAAAAATACGGATCGACTCTCAACCCCTTGCGCCGCCTGGGGCTGCACGCCCAGGTTTTGGTTTTCACCCATCCTAAAACCGGCAGGCTTTGCCGGTTCGAGACATCCATCCCGAAAAGCTTTCTCAGGATTTTTCAGACCAAGGAAAAATAAAGAGGGGCGGCAGGCCTTCCGTCTGCTGCCGTCAACCCCGGCTTTCGAGATATTCCTGGATAAGGGCAAGTCCCCGGCTGAACTCCTCGGGCGGGACGATCAGGCTGACGACAATCCGGTTGCTTTCGGCAAAATCGTAGAAAAAGCCGGGATGGACGATGAGCGAATGACGTTCCAGCAGTTCCAGACAGCACTCTTCGTCGGGAATATGGTCCGGGAGTTGGAGGATCGCATACCATCCGCCTTCCCGGTGGAGGTGGGGCAAGGTGGTCGCCGACCTCAGAGCGGTTTCGTTGGCCCGGATCCGAGCCATGATCTGGGACTGGATCTCCTGTTGGCAGTTGAGGAGCGCAGGGGCGGCCTGCTGGATCATACTGCCCACCGAGAGATAGGTGTCGGCGATGAATTCCAGCCTTGCTTTAGCCCCTTCCTTCAAGGCCGCAGGTCCTTCCACATGGATCCAGCCGAGCTTGGCCTGGGGCAGAGCCAGAATCTTCGATAAGCCGCTCAGGGTAAAGGTGAGCGCGCCGCGGTTGGTAATGACCGAGAAAGGTTTTTGTCTATCTTGCGGATTGATGTAGTCGAGGAACACTTCATCGACGATAAGCGCCAGGTCGTGAATCCGGCAGAGTTCGTTCAGCCGCTCCAGTTCGCCCGCGGTCAGGTAGGAGCCGGTCGGATTGTTGGGGTTGACCACGACGATGGCCCGCGTGAGGCTGGAGATCATCAGTTCCAGGGAACGGAAATCGATCCGCCAGCGACCTTCTTCGTTCAACTTCAGGGCATATCGGACCGGCGTGACATTCTCCAGGGTGGCGAGGAGATCGAAGAGCGGATAGCTGGGGGCCGGTATTAACACTTCGTCGCCCGGTTCGGTGAGGAGCTTCAATAAAAAGCCGTAGGCCTCGCTGGTCCCGGCCGTAAGGAACAGGTCTTCGGCGGAAATCGAGCCGTGCCGGTTGCCCTGGTAGTAGCGGCAGATGGCATCCCTGGCCTCCGGCAACCCCTGGGCCGACGGCTCATAGCGGCCGGGTATGTCGCCGGGAATGTTGCCCGTCCGCAGGAAATCATATGTAAAAGAAGCCTCGGTCGGATTCGATTGGGTCAGATCGAGTATCCGGACGCCTGCAGCTTTTTTGGCCTGCAGTATCGTGGTGAACTCGTTAGGTTCGAGGTCTGTCGGCAGTCGTGATGAAAACATGGAGTGTGGGATCGGTAGGGGTAGCATTATATGGAATGATGAGGTGGTTGCCTTGCCGGCCTCCATCGGCACCATCGCTTTTTCTTAAGCCTCCGCTCGACAGGATGCTCGGCGGTGGTTACTCTTATGTACCATAAGCGGGTAAAATCGGTAAAGAAAAGTCTGGCTTCAGCCGATACGGGAGTATGGCAACACAAGAGACTTCTGCCAGGGAGGGAGACGATGAAGACCCAAGAAGCTATCGGCATCCTGATGCTCAGTCCCGGTTATTGGCGAATGAGACTGCCGGAAAGAAAAGAACTGATCAGGGAATTCATGGCCAGTTATTCAGCCATCGACTTTTCGCTCACCTCCATGCCGAACAAAAAGCGCACCGACAGTTGAACCTCTCCTGCCTTTACAGGATCGATGTTTATCGCCGTTTCACGACCGAAAGTCCCCGTCTCGTCATCTCCCTGGCGTATTCCTCCACGCCCACTGCCGAGATCAGCTGCAGGGAAGCCTTGCGGTCCGACTTGAAGACCAGGGCGAAGAACTTGGAAAAAATATTGTTCAATTTCCGACAGGCCTGAACGTCGGGGAACTCAGTGCATTCGGCGCAGGTACGGTAGCCGCGCTCCGCTGTACAGGTCCGCACCTTGCACCAGGTGGCCTTGACATTTCCCGCGCAGCCGGGGCATTTGCCCTTTTTGTAGCGGTGGCATTCCCCGCAGTAGAGACCGCAGGCCGCAACGAGTTCGCTTCGAGCTTCACTGTTCATGCGTTTTCCTCCTTGCCGTTGGTTATGCCGATAAAAATCGCCACCGATTCACGCCCCGTGTATTCTTCGAAATCGCAGCGATAAGTGCGGGCGGGGGCGTTTCCTCTCGCAAAATATTCCCAGACTTTCTGCCACAGGGCGATGACCGTTGCCGGGCAGGGGCCGCTGCCCTCAAAAGAGAGGTAGGTGCCGGCGGGGATTGTCACCTCGCGTGCGCCCGGGTGGGGAAAATCACCCGGCAGGGCCGCGGTGACGGCAAATTCGCCATGTATATCCGAATCATAGTCGGAATAGACGCCATAGACCCGGACCGGCTCCGCGCAATTGCCGCAGACCCTGCCAAACTCCTGCCAGAGGCCTGGGATAATCGCCGTCTCCGGCTGAGTTTCAGCGCGGTTGGTGGTGCGGACGGATAGCCCGCGGACCGTAAATTCTTCTCGTTGTATCGGTTTCATCGTCTCTTCTTCTCCGTTTCATTTGTGGTATTCTAGTAATTCCAGTGTCTATCGGAAAGAAGGTACCAGACGGCTGTGACACCGTTATGTCAAGTTGCGTAGATTTTTTCGACGGCCGCACATGTTTTTTTAATCGCCTCTCGCCAGCGGGGCGGGGAGAGGACTTCCAGATCGCTGCCGAAACTGAGGAGAAAGGAGAGAATCCAGTCATCCTCCGGCATGGTGAGCGTGGCAACGAGCGAGCCGTCAGTTGCATGACGCAGCTGGGAAGAAGCAAAATGTTCCTCGACCTTTATCCGGAGTGCCGGATGAAATTTCAGGACAAGTTCCACCGGCGGGCGGCTGTCCTGCTCGAAAAACCGGCTCAGGGGTGGCACAGGCCTGCGGACGAAATGTTCCGGCAGCGTCTGCAGCTCCCGCATCCGCGACAGCCGAAAGAGCCGGAAATCACTGCGTTTGCGGCACCAGGCGAGGAGATACCAGGTAAAACCCTTGTAGAGCAGGGTGTGCGGTTCGACCAGACGCTGACTGCCGCGGCCGTTGGCACCGGTATAGGCAAAACCGAGGAGCTGCGACCGGCTCACCGCCTCGTGCACGATCTGGACTTTGTCCCGGTGGTTGTCGACCGTGCCCCAGGGGGTGATGTCGATGACAAAGGAGTCGGCATGGGTCCGGTAGAGGGGTTCCTTCTCCTCCGGGATGAGGGCGGTGATCTTGTCGATTATCCGTCCGATATCGCCGTTCTTGAGCGTTTGGTTGACGCCTTTCAGGGCGGTCAAGAGGGAGAGCATGTCCTCGAAGGTGAGAAGCTGGCGGCTCAGTTTATAGTTGTCCGGAATGGTCAGGCCGCCTTCATGGCCTTGTGTCGAAATAACCGGGATGCCCGCGCCGTTCAGCGTTTCCACATCCCGGTAGACGGTGCGCACCGAAACCTCGAAGTGTTCGGCCAGTTCCCTCGCGGTAACCCGCCGCCGGTTGAGGAGCATTACGGTGATGGCCAGCAGTCGTTCGATCTTCAATAGGTGTTCCCAACAGTCCAATGAGAGAAAATGATACGGATTTGCCTTTGCTCAGAGTGGCGCAGGCTCTTGCCGATAATAGCTGCTTTTCGGGCAGGAAATCGAGCTTTTTTGCTCTGGCACTGATTTCTTTCAGCAATGCATCGGGGTTTGCCCCGGTTGCGGCGCGGCCGGCGTCCGCCGCGCAGGACTGGCAGACAGACCGGTTCGGGATTATCGTTGAATCTGTTGGGAAATCCAAGATGCCGCGATTTCACGTGAAGGGGTTGCAGGTCCAGCATAATTTTTTTTTGGACATTTGCCTGGAATGACCGGCCGGAGTAAAATAGAAGAAGAAGAGTCCCGGCGGCCGCCGACGGGAAAATGGGGGCTAACTCATGCGGAACATCCCGGAATATATCGATTATCTTTTGGCACCGTCCTGCTATCCGCATAAGGCAGACGACACCCACCTGGTGCAGACTCATATTTCCTTTGTGATCCTGGCCGGCGACTACGTCTATAAATGGAAGAAGCCGGTCAACTTTGGGTTTGTCAACTTTTCCACGCTGGCCGGAAGGAAATACTTCTGCGAGGAGGAACTGCGTCTGAACCGGCGGCTCTGTCCCGAGATCTATCTCGGACTGACCTGGGTCAGCCGCGAGGGTGGAGTCTTTCGCTTGGAGGGGGGCGGCGAAATCGTCGAATATGGGGTGAAGATGGCGCGCATGCCGGAAGAAGCGATGATGAGCCGGATCCTTGCTGCGGGCGGGGTCCGGAAGGAACACCTCGATACCCTGGTCGGGATCCTTGTGCCGTTTTACCGGCAGGCCGACGGCGGGGAGCGGGTGCGGGCCAATGGCCGGGCGGAGGCGGTGGCCCATAACATCTTCGACAATTTTGCCCAGACCGCGCGGTTTGTCGGGGACACGGCGCTTGGCACCGACCGATTCGCCACGATCAAGGCCTACGCGGAGCGGTTCCTCGCGCGGGGGGAACTGTTCGCCGAGCGCATCGCCGCAGGAGCTGTCCGCGATTGCCACGGCGATCTCTATTCGGGCAATATCTGCCTGGCCGACAAGGTTTATATTTTCGACTGCATCGAATTCAACGAGAACCTGCGCTTCATCGATTATGCAGCCGACGTGGCCTTTCTGGCCATGGACCTCGATTTTCATGGTTACGCCGGTTTAAGCGAATATTTCATCGACCGGTTCATCGCCCTGTCGGGCGATCCGGGCTTGCTCAAGATGCTCAATTTCTATAAATGTTATCGGGCCTATGTGCGGGGCAAGGTGGGCGTGCTGACGGCCGTCGACCCGGCGGTCGAGCAACATGCAGCCGAGGCCGCCCTGGCCACGGCCGCAAAATATTTCCGATTGGCGGAGGCGTATGCCGAAAGGCAAAACTGATTCGAGAAAGCGGATAGTGGTCTTCATGGGGATGATCGCTTCGGGCAAAAGCTATCTGGCCGGGGCCTGGGCGGGACGGCACGGCTGTCCGTATTTCAATACCGATGTGATCCGCAAGACCCTTGCCGGAATCGATGCCACCGAATCCCGGCCGGAGGAGGCGGGGCAGGGGATCTATTCCGCCGAATACACCCGCAGGACCTATGATGCCATGCTGGTTTCGGCCGAAGAGAGACTTCGGGATCCCGCTGTTTCATGCGTGGTGCTGGACGGTTCGTACCAGTCCGAGGCGGAGCGTGACCGGGTGCGCAGAACTTTTGAGAAAACGGCCCGGGTGGTCTTCGTCATGTGCAGCTGCAAGGAGACGGTGACCAAAGCGCGGCTGGCCGAGAGAGCCGCCGACCCGGCCTCCGTTTCCGACGGGCGCTGGGAGATATATCTCGCCCAGAAGGACGCTTTCGAATTTCCCGAGGAACTGCCGGTTGAGCAGTTTCGCCGGCTTGACACCGATGGTCCGCTCGACGTTTTGCTTGGGCAACTCGATGCCCTTCTCCAGCAGGATGCCGCAGGTTGTGGCGGGGATAAGACTGAGAGGAAAGGACTGAGGACTTAGGACTGAGGACTGAGAAATGCAAGGACTGTAGGGGCTAAAGATTTTTCGCCCCTACCCTCAGTCCTCAGTCCTTTTGCCTCAGTCCCTTTACTTAATAATTGAGATCGAAGGTCAGGAAGACGTCGCTGTTGGATTTCTCCGTCAGCGTTATTTCTTCCGCCGCTCCGTAAGTCGCGGTCCGTTTATCGTGTTTGCCGATAATGGAGAACTGCAGGTTGTCGGTCAGGTTGATCCCTAGCTTGACCCCCATGTTCAACGAACTGAGCATGTTGTTCTCGGTCGCCGCCCCAAGGGTGTTATCCTGGTCTGAGTACTGCAGGAGCATCGACAACGACCAGCGGTTGTCGGGGGTCAGCAGGGTGTTGAGGCCGAGGGTCCTGGTGGGGGCATCGAAAAGGTCGGAAGTGCCGTTTTCCAGGGAGTAATCGAAATAGGTGATGGACGGGGTAATCAAGAGCCAGTCGCTGGGCTGGAAATTGCTGGCCAGTTTCACTCCCTGCCTCACCCCGGTTTCGGACGAGCCGTCATCCAGCCGATAGCTCATATTTCGGGTTGAGGAATCGAAACCCGGAATGGCAGTGGAACCGTCGAAGGTCTCGTGAATGGCAGTGAAATTCATGTTGAAGCCGTCGGCCAGGGCATGGTCGTAGCCCACCTCGTAGAGATTGAGATGCGACTGATCCGTGCCCAGATCATAGGAACCGTCGGTAACGGTGTTGAAATCGACCTGCAGCAGGGTGGATGATTCGGTTCGAAATTCATCGCGGGTGAAGCCGGTCAATGTGCCATTCTGATGGAGAGGTATTTCCACAGAGCTCTCAAATCGCACCTGGCTGGCCTCGCCGCCGGATTTCAGGGCCAAATGCCGTTTCGAGCCGACAAATCGCTTCTTCCAGTAACGGTCGTCAAGGCTTGACACCATCACGCCATTGCTGCTGCTGGCATGAATGAATTGGCCGTCGGACAGGTAGACGCCGACATGGTTGATCCTCTTTTTCTTGTAGCCAAAGAAGATCAGATCGCCGGGCTGCAGGTCGCGTGTGGCGATCTTCTGCAGGTCCGAGGATCGAAATTGGTTCACGGAGTTGTGCGGCAGATCAATGCCGAACAGCCGATCGTAGATCATTCGGGCAAAACCGGAACAGTCGAGGCCCCGGGTCGAGGTTCCACCCTTGCGGTAGGGGATACCGAGGAATTCTTTGGCTTCGCTTTCAAACTCATGCTCGGTCAGTCCATAGGAGGAGAGCGGAGAGTCTGAATTCTTTTTTCCCATGGCGAAGGCGACGGGGGAGGATACGGTGATGAGTGTGCTGCAAACGACGCAAATGATGCTTTTGGATAAGGAAAAGTGTCGAATTTGTCTTTGCATTGGCCCAATTGTATTTTTTTTCTATCTGGAACGGAGCTGCCAGCTTCCGTAACACCGCCTCTCACGGTGTAAAACAAACAGCAAAACAGTAAGGATTGTTGTGGCAATTAACAAATAATAGTAGTCAAATTGCCATCTCCGGGAAATGCGTAACGCCTTTCCGGCAAACATTAATTCCCCCAGGAGATAGTATATTCCGGGGGGGCTTGTCAACCTTCAATCCTCCTTTTCGGAAGAAAAAATGAAATGAATTCGGTACTCTCAGACTATTGTTAGGCGAAATCACCGACTGATCGCACCGATTGTGCGGCTTTTTTGAGAGTGCTATGGACGCTTGTGCCGCCTCTTGTTGGGAATCATCCTCAATAATGATTTGATAAAAATGTGTTGCTTTTCCTCCGTTGACAGGCAGGTCTGGCTCGATTTAAATTGAAAGTCAATTGGGACGTGCATTATCGGAGGAGATTTGGACGTTCATTTGCAACAACCTGTATAATGGGAGGAGTGCCATGGATCGAGAGGTGAGAGAACTGTATGCCAGATACCGGGGGGATGAGATCAATCGCCGCCAGTTCCTGGAAAAGCTGGCAATCATCGCCGGGGGAGTGGCTGCCGCCTATGCCCTGTTGCCTCTGCTGGAAAGCGATGTAGCCCAGGCGACAATCGTGGCCGCAGACGATATCCGGCTGATGACCGAGCCGGTAACCTATAAAGGCGCTAAGGGAGAAATACGGGGGTATCTCGCCCGGCCGAATGACGCAGGCAAACTGCCGGGCGTGGTTGTGGTCCATGAGAACCGGGGCCTCAATACCCATATCGAGGATGTCACCAGGCGGCTCGCCCTGGCGGGCTTTCTGGCTTTTGCCCCGGATGCGCTGTCCCGGGAGGGCGGTTCGCCCGTCGACCCGGAGCAGGCTATCGCCATGATCAAAAACCTGGATATGGATGAGACCGTGAAAAATTTCGCCGCGGCCGCCGCCTACCTGAAAACCCATCCCCGGTCCACCGGCAAGGTTGGGGTGGTCGGCTTTTGCTGGGGCGGGGCGATGGCGAATCTGATGGCCGTTCACTCCCCCGATATCATTGCCGCCGTACCCTATTACGGTAAGGCGCCGCAGCCGGAAGACGTGGCCAAAATCAAGGCTTCGCTGCTTCTCCATTACGCCGGCAACGATGAGCGCATCAATAAGGATATCCCGGCATTCAAAGAGGCGCTGACGAAAAACAAGATTGATTTCCAGATCCACATGTACGAGGGAGCAGAACATGCTTTCAATAACGATACCAACCGCGAACGGTATAACAAGGTGGCGGCGGAACTGGCCTGGACCCGGACCATCGAGTTCCTGGACAAAAAGTTGAAGGGCTGAGCAGGGCGGCGAAAGATTGCCCCTATTTTCGCCCGCAGCATTTCTTGTATTTCCGGCCGCTGCCGCACGGGCAGGGATCGTTCCTGCCGGTGTGGCCCGGTCGGCCGTCGGTTTGGCTTTGCTGTCGCCATTGTCTGGCTACCGCCTGCACGAAGGGCGTGCAGTGGTTGAAAAAGAGCTTGTAGCCGGCACAGAGGTAGTTCAGTTTTTCAGTTTCGTTCCCGCCTGTCACGAACCGGTTTTTCGGACATTCGCCGTTACACATCGCGAGCACCTCGCAGGACCGGCAGCTTCGCGGCAGTGAGGTGCGTTTAGCCGCACCGAACCTTCGCAGCCGTTCCGAGCCGAGAATCTCGGCGAGGGGCTCGTCCGCGATATTGCCCACCCACCATCCCGGTTCGACAAAATGGTCGCAGGCGTAGACGTCGCCGCCCGCTTCGACCACCGGAATATCGCCGCAGGTCGGCCGGAAAAGACAGAGGGAATGGTCCTGGCCAAAGGCGGCCCTGGCCGCTTCTTCGAAGATCTGCATCTTGACGGTGCCGATATCGCTCGCCCGCCACTCGTCGAATATGGTGCAGAGGAAGGCGCCGAATTCCTCCGGCGGTACGGTCCGGTCGCTGACCCCATTCTCCAGCGGTTCGACCAGGGGCAGAAAACTGAGGTGGGTGGCCCCGATCGACTTGAAAAAACGGTACACCTGCAGGGGAAACATGACGTTATGACCGTTCACCACACAGAGGATGTCGGTGGGGATCCGGTGGTCGGCCAGGACCCGGTAGCCGCGCATCGCCGCCGCATGCGACCCCTGGCCCAGCCGGTCCGTCCGATAGACGTCGTGAATTGCCTCCGGCCCGTCGAGGCTCAGGCCCACGGTAAAGCGGTGTTCGGCCAGGAATCGGCCCCAGTCGTCGGTGAGCAGCGTTCCGTTGGTCTGGATGCCGTTGGTTATGTGCTTGCCTGGTGGGCAATGCTTCTGCTGCAGCTCGATAATCCGGCGGAAACGGTCGATGCCGAGCAGGGTCGGCTCCCCGCCGTGCCAGGAGAAGCGCACATTGTTGCCTGGATAGGCTTCGATATGGCCCCGGATGTATTTCTCCAGGAGATCTTCCGTCATCTGCGGCGCAGGTTCGGTAGGAAAGATGCTCTCTTTCCTGAGATAGTAGCAATAGCTGCAGTTCAGGTTGCAGCGATAGCTGACCGGTTTGGCGAAGATCTGGAAATCGGGTGGGGTTTTAGTCATCGCTTTCTTTCGTGCCCAAATTATGGAATCAGGCGGCATTCCCGACATAGATATACAAACGGGGACCGTGCCCCTCTCATCCTCTTCTGTATGCCGCCTCTTAGGTTCTTTATCAAGGAATTTCCCATTGAACAGATGAACAGATGACACCGATATTGACATCCCCCGGCATATCCTCGATACTGGTATAAAAAATAGCTTTAATGGATTTTATACCTGTATTTGGGGACACTGGAGCGATAAACGTGAAAACTGCGTATTGGTTGCAGGGCGGTGGCTGTGGCGGGGATACCTTCTCCTTTCTGGGCAGTGAATATCCGGATGTGATCGAACTGTTTCAAGGTCTCGACATCCGGCTGCTCTGGCACGCCTCGCTCTCTCCTCTCTCCCCCAGGGAACACGAACAGCTGCTGGAGGATCTCCTCGCCGGCAGGCGGCCCCTCGACATCCTCCTGGTGGAGGGCTCGGTCATTTGCGGTCCGGCCGGGACCGGGATGTTTCACACCAAGGACGGCCACCCCAAGAAGGAACTGATCTACAGCCTGGCATCGCTCGCTCAGGTGGTGATCGCCGTCGGTACCTGCGCGTCGTTCGGCGGTTTCGGCGCCGACGATATCATCGAGGCGCGCGGCTTGCAGTTCACCAAAAAAAGTCGCGGCGGCTTTCTCGGCGAGGATTTTACCGCCAGGTCCGGCCAGCCGGTGATCAATCTGGCCGGCTGCCCCTGCCATCACGATGTCATCGCCGGAGCCCTCATTGCCGCGGTGAGCGGCGTGACCCTACCCCTCGACAAATTTCAGCGGCCCCTGGAATGGTACGGAAGCACCGTGCATCAGGGTTGCACCCGCAACGAGTACCACGAGTACCGGGTCGAGGAATCGGATTTCGGTGAGATGGGCTGTCTCTTTTTCCATATGGGCTGCGCCGGCCCGTTGGTGCCGGGGCCCTGCAACAAGCTGCTGTGGAATCAGCAGTCGTCGAAACCGCGGGTCGGGGTGCCGTGCTTCGGCTGCACCGATCCCGAATTTCCGCGGGCCACGCCGTTTTTCCAGACGCCCAACATCGAGGGGATTCCGCTCTCCCTGCCGATGGGGGTCAACCGGGCCCATTACATGGTATATAAAGGTATGGCGGCCGCCGCGGCGCCCGAACACCTGAAGAATCGGGTCTCGAAGGTTTGAAATTTCTCGGGGTTAAAAGCTTCGTGGGGTCAAATCTTTATCTTTGACATTTTCTCCCACCTAGCGATTTAAAAGGAAAACAGAAAAAAATGTCAAAGATAAAGATTTGACCCCACCCAATATAGGTAGGTAACCGGCATGGTGAAGACGACGAAGGGCATGAACATCCCCCTGAACAGGGCTGAAGGGGATCTGGAAATACGGGTGGAGATCGAGGACGGGGTGGTGACCGAGGCATGGAGCGCCGGCACCATGTTCCGCGGCTTCGAGGCGATGATGCAGGGCCGCGGGGCCCGGGACGGCCTGGTGATGACGCCCCGGATCTGCGGGATCTGCAGCCTCACTCACTTGACCGCGGCCGCCCTGGCCCTCGATGCGATCGCCGGCGTCACGCCGCCCGACAACGCCCACCGGCTGCGCAACATTGCGCTCATGATCGAGACCATCCAGAGCGACATCCGCCAGGCGGTTCTCATGTTCATGGTCGATTTTGCGAACAAAAAAGCCTACGGCAGCCATCCTTTAAGCGAGGAGGCGCAGGCCCGCTACGGCGCGCTCTCCGGCAGGACCGCCATCGAGACTATCCGGGAGAGTAAACGTCTGCTGCAGGTAGTGGCGATCATCGGCGGCCAGTGGCCGCATACCTCCTTTATGGTGCCGGGCGGGGTGACGTCTTCTCCCGATATCTCGAAGATCCTCCAGTGCCGGATGATCATCGACGGCTTCCGCGCCTGGTATGAACGGACCATCCTCGGCTGCTCCATCGCCAGGTGGCAGGAAATCGTAAGCGTCGACGACCTCTACGCCTGGCTGCTCGAAAAGGAGGCCCACCGCGAAAGCGAGGTGGGTTTTTTCCTGCGTTTTGCCAAACATGCGGGGCTCGATACCTTCGGCCGGGGTCCCAATCGGTTTCTCTCCTACGGCAATTATCCGCTGCCGCAGGCGACGGCCGTGTCGGGGCAGGGGGCGAGACTCACCCGCGCCGGGTACGCCGTCGGCACGGAAGTCTTTCCCTTTATGCCCGGCAAAATCGCCGAGGATATCTCCCATTCCTGGTACGAGCAGAACGGCGAGCCGCTGCATCCGTTTTCGGGCCGGACCAAGCCATACGCCTCCGGCCAGAGCGGCCGGCTCTATTCCTGGATCAAGGCGCCCCGCTATGACGGAGAGGTGGTCGAAACCGGGCCGCTTGCGGAAATGGTGATAGACGGCAATCCGCTCTTCTGCGAGATGATCGAGCGGGAAGGCCCGAGCGTTATGGTAAGGGAGTTGGCCCGGCTGGTCCGGCCCGCGGGGCTTTTAACCCCAATGACGACCTGGGTGGATGAGCTTCTCGCGGCGAGTAATGACAGCTTCTACCACCCGGTTAAGGCGATTCCCGACGGCGAGGGCGCAGGGCTCATCCAGGCCGCCCGCGGCGCCCTGGGACATTGGGTGAAGGTCGAGGATGAAAAGATTGCCCACTACCAGATCATCACTCCGTCCGCCTGGAACGGTTCGCCCCGCGACGGGCAGGGCCGGCGCGGCGCCTGGGAGGAGGCCTTGATCGGCACGCCGATCCGCGATATCGACAACCCGGTGGAGGCGGGCCACGTGGTCCGGTCGTTCGATCCCTGTCTGGTCTGCGCTGTCCATTGTCTGGACAAGGGCGGCGGCAAGGGTGGGCTCAGGATTGGTCCAGGCCGGTGACCGGGTGCATCATCTGCATCGGCAACCGCTTTGTCGCGGCAGACGCGGCAGGCCCGGCGGTCTTTGACCGGTTGCGGGAGATGGTGCTGCCTCAGGGGGTCGATTTGGTCGAGGGCGGGCTTGCCGGCCTGAATCTCTTGCCTTTTTTGGAAAATGGCGGCAGGGTGGTCTTTGTTGATGCAGTGTGCGGTTTCGCCGGTCCGGGCGAAATGGTGCTGCTTACCGAGCGGGAAATCACAGGGACTACAAGTCAAGTCCATTACGATCACGGGGCAGGTCTGCCTTACGTGCTGGCGGTGCTGCCGCAGGTCGCAGACGGCGAACCGCCGGAGGAAATATTTCTGGTCGGACTGGAGGGTGAATGCAGCATGGAGACGATCGATCAGGCCGCCAGGCTGAGTATCGCCGTGGCAGCCAATGGCCTCATGGGTAGCGGGTGATGGAAAAGACCAGGGCAGAGATGCAGCGGGAAATCGACATGCTGCGCGAGGAAATCCGGGTTGCCCGGGAAGCGGCGGAAATCACCGCCGACTTCGTGGTCAAGCAGTTCGAGCAGACCGAACAGATGCTGCACCGTTTCCAGAGCGCCGATGCGGAGCGGCAGGCGGTCCTCGACGCCGCCACCCAGCTCTCCATCATCGCCACCTACCTCGATGGCACCATTCAGCTCTTCAGCACCGGCGCCGCGACCCTGCTCGGCTATAAGCCTGCCGAGATGATCAACAATAAGAACATCCTCTCCCTCCATCTGCCGGAAGAACTGGACCATTACGGCCGGCAGGTGAGCGGCATCGAAGGCACCAGCCTCCAGGGCATGGAGGTTTTCGACCAGTTCGTCAAACAGAAGCACAGCCGCGCCCTGGAATGGAAGTATGTGTGCAAGGACGGCACTCATCTGCCGGTCAGCCTCTCCGTCACCAGCCTGTACAATCCGGTGGGCCGGGTGGTGGGGTATCTTTTTGCGGCGATGGATATGACCCGCCACAAGCAGATGGAACGCGAGCTGATCCAGGCGAGGGATCAGGCGGAATCGGCCAACGCCTCACGTGGCGATTTCCTTGCCCGGATGAGCCATGAGATTCGTACGCCGATGAACGGCATCGTCGGCATGGCATCGCTCCTGCGCAAAACCGCCCTCGATCCCAAGCAGCACAATTACGTGGAGAAGCTGCTCGGCTCCGCCAATACGCTCTTGCGCCTGATCAACGATATACTCGATTTTTCCAAGATCGACGCCGGCAAGCTGGTGCTGGAGGAAGTTCCCTTCAACCTGGAAGACATTCTCGGCAATATCGCCAATGTCGTCGGCATGCAGGCCGAGAAGAAGGGCTTGGAGTTTTTGTTCCGGATCAGCTCCGAGGTGCCGTACAACCTGATCGGCGACCCGCTGCGCCTTGGCCAGGTGCTCATGAACCTGGCCGGCAATGCGGTGAAATTCACCGAACGGGGCGAAATCGTCATCTCCGTGGGGTTAGAGGCGCGCGGCGCAGACGAGACCACCTTACGCTTTTCGGTCCGCGACAGCGGCATCGGCCTCCGGCCGGAACAGATCAAGCTGCTGTTTTCAGCTTTCAACCAGGCCGACGATTCCATTACCCGCAAATACGGCGGCACGGGGTTGGGGCTTGCGATCTGCAAGCAGCTCACCGAACTCATGGGCGGCCGGATCTGGATCGAAAGCGTACCGGGCCGGGGCTCGGAATTCATCTTCACCGCCAAGATGCGGCTCTCGGCCGGCGTCCGGCAGCGGCGGGAGCTGTCGCCGGAATATCTGCAGGGCTTGAGGGCGCTTGTGGTCGACGATAACGAGACCGCCCGTGAGGTCCTCTCCTCCATGTTGAGCTCGCTCAAGATCAAGGTTGACACCGCCAATGACGGCCTGTCCGCCCTGGACAGCCTTGAGGCGGCGACGCAGCAGGGCGATCCCTACGACGTCGTGCTGCTCGACTGGATCATGCCCGGCATTGACGGCATCGAAACCGCCCGGCGGATCAAGGCCAACGAGTCCTACGCCAAGGTGCCGGCGATGCTGATGGTGACCGCCAACGGTCGGGAAGAGGCCATTGTCGAGGCGGGGCGGGTGGGGCTCGACGGTTTTCTGCTGAAACCCGTCTACGCCTCGGTCATGTACAACACCTTGCTGGATATCCTCGGCATCGAGTCGGTCGCAGGGCCCGCCACCACCAAAGAGAATACCACCACGGTCGACCTTACCGCTCTGGCTGGCGCTCGTATCCTGCTGGTTGACGACAACACCATCAACCAAGAAGTGGCCATGGAATTTTTGCGGGACGCGGGCATGGTGGTCGACATCGCCACCAATGGCCGTGAATGTTTGAATGCACTGCACTGCAGCCAGTATGATCTGGTCCTGATGGACATCCAGATGCCGGTGATGGACGGCCTGGAGGCAACCCGGAGAATCCGGCAGAGCGATCGGTTCAAGGATCTGCCCGTGATCGCCATGACCGCCCATGCCATGACGGGCGACCGGGAAAAAAGTCTTGCCGCGGGAATGAACGACCATATCACTAAACCGATCGACCCGGATGTCCTCTATCGGGCACTGAAACAGTGGATTGTGGGGCAGCCGTCGGCAGGGACCGTCCGGGCGTCTTCCCTGGAACCGGGCGGTGGTACGACGGACGAACTGCTCCTGCCGCACTTGCCGCCCCTGCCCGGCATCGATCAGGCGGAGGCCATGAAGATCCTCAACAACAAGGCCGGTCTCTTCGTCAAGATGCTCTACGACTTCCGCAATAATTACAGCATGCTGCCGACCGTTCTGCGGGAGTTGTCCGCGGCGGGCGACTGGGACGAGATCCGGAAAAAGGCCCATACGGTGAAAGGGGTGGCCGGCTATATCGGCTCGGTTCCCTTGCAGCAGGCCGCGGCGATACTGGAAGAGGCGGTGCACAGCGACCTGCGGGAAGAAGCGGTTCGCCACTTGGCCGCCTTTATCGACACCCTGGATGAAATCCTCTCTTCCCTTGCGGCGCTTCCCGAGACCGAAGCCGATGCACCACGGCAGACACCCGACCTGGCAGGAGACCTGGCCGGCATGCCGGAGGCGGAAGAACCCCTGCAGCTCCTCCTCGGCCAGCTGAGCCGGGGAGAGGTGGCGGCGGAGGAGCAGGCCGGTATTGTCGGCAAAATCCTGGCCGGTTCGAAACTTGCCGGACCGATGCAGGAAATAATCTCGCTCATCGAAGACATAGAATACGAAAGCGCGGCGGAAAAGGCGCAAGGACTGTTGACCTTGCTCAGAGAGAGACGGGGGAATTGCCATGCGTAAGGAAAAAGCCCGAATCCTCATCGTCGACGACGAGAAAATGAACCTGAAGGTGCTGGCCGACCTGTTGAAGGAGGAATATTCGCCTGTGCTGGCCAGAAGCGGCGAGCAGGCCCTGCAACAGGCCTTCGGCGAGGCGCCGCCCGATCTTATCCTTCTCGACGTGATCATGCCGGAGATGGGAGGCTACGAGGTCATCAAGGCTCTCAAGAACAGCGACAAGACCAACCACATTCCGGTGATTTTCGTCACCGCCCTCAACTCCATCCAGGACGAGGAGCGCGGTCTTTTGCTGGGGGCGGTGGATTATATAACCAAGCCCTTTTCCCCGCCCATCGTCAAGATGCGAGTCCGTAACCACCTGCGCATCGTCCATCAGTACAAGCTGCTCGATCAGCTGGCCCATCTGGACGGTCTGACCGAGATTCCCAACCGGCGGCGCTTCGAAGAGGTGTTCCACAAGGAGTGGGCGCGCGCGGCCAGGAACGGCACGCCTTTTTCCCTGGCCATGGTCGATGTCGATTTTTTCAAGCAGTTCAACGACCACTATGGCCATGCCATGGGCGATATCGCCCTGCAGCGGATCGCCAAGGCCCTGGACTGCGTACTCCGGCGGCCGGGCGATCTGGTCGCCCGGTACGGGGGCGAGGAATTCGTCATGCTGCTGCCGGAGACAGACGCCTTCGCCGCCTACGAGGTAGCCCAGCGGTGTCTGCAGCAGGTGGTGGGCCTTGCCATCCCTCATCAATATTCCAGGGCCGGCGAGACGGTGACGATCAGCATCGGCCTGGTGACGAAAGGGATAGACGCCATAACCGCCCCGCAGATTTTTATCGCCACCGCCGATAAGAACCTCTATCTCGCCAAGGAAAACGGCCGCAACCGGATTGTCGAGAGCGTCATCGGGTAGGGGCGAAAAAATCTTTCGCCTTTGAAATATCATAGGATCAGGGAGAAAGCCGTTGAGCAGAACGGCCGAATATACTACATTGGTCGCCGTTTGCTAAAAACTGCAGGCTCTGGCTGAAATGAGGACAGCCGGACGCCGTGATGCCCCATTTGGCATCCTTATTTTGAATTCCCGTCAATTGCCGTCATCATGTCCCTGTCATCGCCACCCCATCACGAAGAGTTGGATCGTCTTTTCACCCAAGCCTGCGAGGATTACCGCAACGGTCTGCTGGAGTCGGCAGGCGAGGCGTACCGAAAACTCTTGGAGTATTGCCCCGACGTCCCGATCCTGCATTACAATCTGGGGCTCGTCCGTTATCAGCAGGGCGAGTTCGAGAAGGCCTGCGAATCCTTTGCCAGGGCGGCGGAGCTCGCACCCCACGATGTCGATATTCTCTTCAATCTCGCCCTCAGCCAAAAAAAATGCGGCAATAGCGTGACGGCGACTGTCACCTATCTGGAACTGCTGCAGAGCGACCCCCACAATGTCGACGCCCTGTACAATCTGGCCGGCTGTTACAAGGATGAACATCTGCATCGGGAGGCCAAAGAAATCTACCGCGAGGTGCTGCGGCTGGCCCCCGACCATCCGTCGGCGAACAATAACCTCGCCTATCTCCATCACCTGGACGGCGAGTTTGAACCGGCTCTCGCTTGTTACCGGAAGGTCCTGGCGCAGAACCCCCAGCACCTGGCGGCGGCTCATATGGTCGCCGCCCTGACCGGAGCGGAAGTCGCCGGTCCGCCCGACGCCTATGTCCGGGAAGTTTTCGATCAATATTCCGATCGCTTTGAAGAGAGCCTCGTTCATGGCCTTAAGTATCGGGTGCCGGACCTCCTCAGGGATTTTCACGACCGGACGCTTGGGAAGGTTGCGAAGATTGGGGAGGTCGGACACTATGCCCTTGGCCTCGATCTCGGCTGCGGAACCGGCTTGGGCGGTGCGGCCTTTACCGAACTGGTTGCGGTGTTCGATGGGCTGGACCTCTCGGCGAAGATGCTCGCCATCGCCGAAGGCAAGAACATCTACCGGCACCTCTACCATGGCAGCATTGCCGAGATACTTACGGCTGTCGACAGCACTTTCGATTTTATTCTTGCGTCCGACGTCTTCATCTATGCCGGCGAGTTGGAGACAACCTTCCGCCTGCTGAGAGAGCGCGCCAGTGCAGACGCCGTCTTCTGTTTTTCCACGGAGTTTGCGGCAGGAGAAGGCTTCCAACTGCAGCAGAACGGCCGGTTTGCCCATTCCCCCGAATACATCCGTCAGACGGCGCAGGCGACCGGCTGGCAGGTCGAGGCCGCGGAAACAGCCCAAATCAGGAAAGAGCAGGGCGAGTGGGTGGAGGGTGCGCTCTGGATATTTCGGCCTGTGGAATCCTTCTGAGGCTTCAGGTACCTCGAATTGCCCAAGACGGGGCAGAGGTCTACTCGACTCCTCCCAAACGAAGAACTCCCAGGACATTGGAAAAATCATCGGTCCACTGAGGGATCAACTCATCCTGCTCAAGCCTTTGCCATCTTGTCGACTGGGTAATTTCTGCCGGTAAGGCTGATTCCCTGGCGATAACGGCCACCTGGCTGTGACTGAAGTAGCCCATCGGCTGGTTGGCTGGCTCGGGCTTTTCCACGCCCTTTTTTGAGGCATAGAAGAGTGCGTAGCCCTCCGGCAGCCGGTAGCCCTGCATCACCTTTCTGAGATTGAGATAGCGGTTGCTGAGATGAAAGATGAGGGCGCCGTCGTCTTTCAGTTTCCCCAGATACATGGCGAGGGCCTCGGCGGTGAGGAGGTGGACGGGGATGGCGTCGCTCGCGAAGGCGTCGATGAGGAGGATGTCAAACGAGGCATCCGGCGCCCGGCGCAGCTGCA
>MGTI01000042.1 GCA_001799365.1 Desulfobacterales bacterium GWB2_56_26
CGGCCACCTCCGCCTCGCCCTTCTGCCGGAGAAAACGCTTTTCGATAAACAGAGCGATCTCTCTGGCCTCGTCCAGGCGAAAGACATAGTCGGCGACAACGCCGGGAAGATCGGTGGCCACAGCGATTACCCCGGACACCTCGTCGCGTAGCCGCTGGTCAAGATCCTTGAACACCTCGATCTTGGCCACCTGCCGGGCGGTCTTGAAACCCTCGCCGACGATGATATCGACATCGGGAAAATACCGGTGGGCCAGGGTCCTAAGGGACAGTCCGCGGTTTTTGGTCTGGAGGACCATCTGATCCGGGGCGACGATCATGACGCTGTCCGCCCCGGCATGCCTGTGTTTATAGGTGTCGGTTCCGGGAGTATCGAACTCGATGCCGGCATCGCTGCTCGATTTAATCACCCCGACCCGGTACCCGAGCTTTTTCAGCTCGGCCACGACCTGGGTGGCAAGGGTGGTTTTGCCGCTGTCATGCCAGCCGATAAACGAGATAATTGACGACATACAAGCCCCGTGTGTGCTTAATCTTGCTGAATTTCAAATATCATAACTCAAGTTTTATGAAGGTAGCACACCCGTTACCGGTTGCACAGAGTTTTTCTATGGTAGTAACGCGGGCAGAGTGCCTGCAACATGTGGAAGGACGAAAAGTGGGAGGGCGAAAAAATTTTCGCCTCTACGAGTGCACTGTCGCGCATCGGTCGCAATCTATGAGCAAACCGTCAAGGCATGGCGGCAAGCTTGGCCACCACCTCCTCCAGCGGCGGCCGGACGTTGATGTCCGATACGACAATGTCCCGAATGACGCCTTCGGTATCGATAAAGAAGAGGGCCCGTTCGGCGGTGCCATCCGATCTCAGCACGCCGTAAGCGTCCGCCACCCGGCCGTGCGGCCAGAAGTCGGAAAGGACATCGAACCAAAGGCTGCCCATCTGCCGCACCCAGGCGTGCAGGGTGGGGATGTTGTCCACCGTGATGCCGAGGAGGATGGCGTTATGCTCCTCGAAATACTTTCTGCTGATATTGTAGCCGGGCCACTGATCAGAACAGACCGGGGTCCAGGCGGCCGGGACAAAGGACAACACCACCTTCTTTTTCCCGCGATACTGGCTGAGGGTGACTTCCCGGCCGGCGACAGACGGCAGGGAAAAATCAGGAGCCGGCTCTCCGACGGCTACGTTCAGGCTGCTGTCCACCGGTTTCAGGTGTCCCGGATTGTAGATGGAGTCGTGCAAGGTATCGTTTGCCGCAAGACCATTGCCGACGACCACGGCTAGGTCGAGAAAAATGCCGATTACGGCCAAAAAAATCTTCTGTCTCATAGTTTCTGTTCCAACCTCTTCATTACTGGGGTCCGCCCTTGTCGATCAATTCGTGCAGAAACGTTGCGGAGCTGGCAAACCCGCCGTTCTGGCGCAGGACAATAACCGGCCTTTCGCCGTCTTTCAGCCGGCAGCCGATAAAGGTTGGAGTACCTTCTCCGGCCAGGGCCCTGAACATCGTCTTATCCTCATCGGCAAAAAGCGGAAATGCTATCTCATAGGTATCGCGAAAATGGTCCACTTCGAATTGGGAGTTGGCAACCCCCAATCCGATGATCTTGACCACAGGTCCGTTTTTGGAAATTTCCCGCATCTTGGCAAACAGCTCGTTGACTGCCGGGGCCTCTTTCTGGCAGTAAGGACAATACATGCTGAACAGTTCGATGACCAGGATATCGGCGTCGATGTCCCGTATCGAGAAGTCGGTTCCGGTCTTGCCGGTCAGCCCGAGATACTCTTTATGGCGCGGATTTTCCGGAACCTCCAGGACAAGTTCCGGCAGAGGCATAGGCATGGCCGCCTTTTCGGCAGCGGGGACAAAAAAAGGCAGGAAAAGCGATACAACAAGAACGAGGTACAGGACTATATACTTCATCTGCTCTCCGAGGGGGTGATTACTTATCGTGACGTTGCGGCAGATTCCGGCTGATCCTTGGACCATAAGTCGTTTCGCTGTATATACACGGATTTTTCGAAAGAGACGGCCCCAACTTCCCAAAAAAAAGAGCGGGAGATCTTCACGATCGCCCGCTCCTGTCAACCCTTGCCTGCCGGTTTACAATCTGATGCTCTTCCAGCCCCTATTCGGCACTGACTCCGTGCTCGTGAACCCGTTGCAGGTACACATCGGCAACCGCCTCGCCGTTTTCGCCAAACAGTGCCGCTGACAGGGTCTGCTTTGGCATCAGGGCATGCACGAGTCCGATATCGATTCTGCGCCGGACCTCCCTTCGTTCAGAGCCACTAGTCCGCAAGTCGTTTCGGGACTCATGAGCAGTCCGGCAGCCGGCGGAACAGGAGCCCACCCTTCTGCCCCTGACGGTACGGCCATACTCCTGCGCGGCAGCAGCCCTGGTGACCGTCCTTGCCGTCATAGCCACCCCGGTGAGAGAAGCAGTTGCGGCAAACAGGCCGGCAAAGGCTCGTTTAGCCTCGCCCGGCTGGGATGTGGTCCGGTCTATGGCCAGACCTGAATCTCCGCCAAAACAAACCCTGATCGTCTCTCCCGTCACGTACTCTTCTCCTTTACCGTTCGTCAACCAGTTCCATTTCCAGATCGAGATAGCTGCGCAGCAGTCGGCCGCAGTGCATGTAGAAATCGGCATGGGCATTGACCTTGAGCACTGCGGTCAGATTTTCTGCCAGGGGCACGAGAAACTCGGTCACCAGCCTGGCGGTCAGCTCCCTAGCCTGCGGCTCGTCTTCGTCTTTTTCAGCTTCGACCAGCGCCGCCAGGATATCGAGCAAAACAACCAGGCTGTCAGCCGGCGCTGTCGCTAAAGGGTCGCGGGCAAGACCCGCTTCGGCCATGATTTCGCGAATACCCGCAAGCACTTCGCCGTCATTGCGGTCGTGTCGGTAAAAAGAGACGGTTGTTGCCACCCGTCGCCCGGCAGAGGGATTGGCAAAGACGAGGCAATACTCGTGCTGCAGTTCCCGCAGGCTCTTTCCCCAGAGAAGGTCGGCGATCGTGCCTGCGCCCCTGTCGAAAGCGGGACTGACCTGCGCCCTCGTAAGAGCGGCAAAGATGCCCCGCCAGCGGGCCAGCTTCTCCGCATCGGGCTCTTCGCCGAAAAATGATTTGAAGAGATCGAGAAGACGCAGACGCACCCGGCAAAGATCTCTGTCTTGTATGACCGTCGTCATTTGCGCACCTCGAGGACTTTTATAGATGAGCCGGGGCCGATAGCCGCCGGTTTCCGGCTGCACACAGGTGCCGGATGGTGAACTCGGTGAAGCGTTGGTGACAGGGGGAATCCGCTTTCCGGTTTACTGAGGAGAAGCCCCCGACAATAACAATGATCTTTCCCTGATCAGGGGAAAAACCGGAGCCGGGGTGGAGGTTGCCTCAGCTTTCAGGAACTCGGCTGCAAACGAGTTTTCCTGAACAAGCAGACACGTGAAAAACTGTTACTTCGATGAACCTTGAAACGACTTTTACACATTTTTAAATGGGTTCACCCCTGCCACCAACATTTTTCAACCGACCAAGCCCGGAGACCGGGCAGTCTTCCAGCTGTTAAACGATGGATAAGACTTCTGTAATCCTTGGTCAGTATAAGAAAGTCTTAGGCGAAAGGGAATCAGCCAAACCCCTTTTGTTGTGTAGGAAAATGACAACAGCAGGCGTAGGGAGTCACCCTACATCGCCAGGGTCGGCAGGATCGAAGAATTCCTGCTCGGTCCAGAGCACGGCGCGGCGAATGAGTTCCGCCGCCGTCTTGATGCCGAGCTTCTGCTTCACCCGGTCGCGGTAGGTGCCGATGGTCTTGACGCCGAGTTTCATCCGGTCGGCGATCTCCCGGGTCGACAGCCCCGCCCCGATCAACCGGAAAACCTCCAGCTCGCGGTCGGTGAGCAGATCGGTGGTGGGGGCGTTCGAAACCTCCGGTTTCAGATGGAACCGGTCGAGCAGCCGTTCCATGATGTTGGCGCTGACATGGATCTTGCCGGCCAGGATGCAGCGCAGGGCAAACATCACCTTCTCGCTCGCCTCCTTTTTCATAATGTAGCCCCTGGCACCGGCCCGGATGGCGCGCTCGGCCCAGACCTGTTCATCATGCATGGAGAGCACCAGGATGGCCGGCGAATTCTTGTTGCCGGCCAATTCTTTCACCAGGTCGAGGCCATTGTCCCCGGCCAGCGTAATATCGACGATGGCCAGATCCGGCGTATGTTCCAGAATCAGCTTTCTCGCGCTGGCGATGTCCTCGGCCAGACCGCAGACGGTGAAATCATCTTCCTGGTTGAGCAGTTCCGCCATACCCATTCGAAAAATGGGATGATCGTCAACTATTATAACCCGTGCTTTCACTCAATTCCCTCCCCTCTGACCGAGATGATCGTTCCGCCTTCCTTAGCCGACTTGAACGAAAGTGTCGCGCCGATCGCCTTGGCCCGATACTGCATGGTATGAAAGCCCATGCCCTTGGCCGCCGGCGTACCGTCAAAACCGATGCCGTCGTCGACGATCTTCACCGAAAAACCGCTGTCGTCGACCTGCACATAGACCCCGATATTTTTGGGTTTGCCGTGGCGGGCCGCATTGAACACCGCCTCCCGGATAATGTAGTGGAGGTTGGTGGCGGTGTTGGTGCCGAGCAGCTTTTCACCGCCCTCCCAGTACAGGTCAAAATTGACCTTGAAGGCCTTTTCCACCTCGACCACCAGCTCCTCGATGGCCGCTTCCAGGCCGTACTCGATGACATGGACCGGATACAACCCCTGGGACAGACGGCGGGTCTTCTCGATCGCATCCCGGATCAGGTTGCGAATCGTACCCAGCTGTTCCGCCCGTTCCGGGAGCTCGTCCCGCAGCTTCTGCTGGAGCGCCTTGCTCAAAAGCTCAACCCCGGTCAGATGGGAGCCGAGATCGTCGTGCAAGTCGCGGCCGATATTGCTCCGCTCCTCCTCGCTCACGGCAATGATCTGCCGCTCCAGCCGGGCGAGTTCGTCTTCGGCATTTTTCTTTAAGACATGCAGCCACATCCCCTCCAGGACCATGGTCGTCTGGCGGATATCGGAATTGTCATATTTCTCGTGGTTGTTGCAGACTCCGGCCACCACCACCACCTTGCCGTCGTTGTAGATCGGCACATCGAGATGCCTTTGCACCGCATTGCGGTAGGGAAAGATGTCATCCCCGGTTGCGGCGGTGCAGTCATTGACGATGATTGCCCTCTTCCGCACGACCGCCTGGCCGGGAAGCCCTCCCCGGGCGATCGGCCGGAGCCCTTCCAGCTCTCCTTCAGGCAGGCTCTTGTTCCGTTCATCGAAAATAATGGAGGAACAGATGGTGAGATGAGATTGGGAGCCATCGACCAGGACCAGATACCCTTCCTTACTTCTGGTGATCTGGACAATCCGCCTGAGGATGAAGTCGTACTTCTCCTGCAGCGAGTATTTCTCCATCATGCCGAGGCGCAGCAGGGTGTCGAGCCGCAGTTCGTCGCGGTGCAGGAGGATCTCGTTCTTGATGCGGTCCTCGACCATCCTGTTGGCCAGCCGGCCAAGGTCCTCGAACTCGCGGAACACCAGGCTTTCATTCTCAATTTTGACGTTGGAATCGGCGGCCTCGCGGAAGAAATTGGTGAACATATTGATTCCCTGCTTGATTTTCAAGGAATAGAGAAAGGTCGAGAGAAGCAGGAAGGCCACGGCAATAGCAAAGAGCACAATGAAGGCGAAGACGTTCCGGAAGTTGATCCGCTGGTAGGTCTCCGTCTCCGCGGCAATGGTCTGCTCCATGGCGTCCATGAACAGCGTGGTGCCCAGCACCCAGCCCCAGTCATGGTAGGCCTGGACAAACCCTAGTTTCTGATGGGTCTCGCCGGTCGACGATCGCTGCACGGAATAGTGGACGAAACCTGCCTGATCTCCGGTCGTCGCGGTTTCCAGGAATGCCTCGCCGAACTTTACCCCGTTATTGTCTACCAGATCCTTGACCGAACGGCCGATGAGCCGTTCATCCCGGTTGCTGAGGATGGTGCCGTCGGAGCGGAAGCAGAAAACATCCCCGTCCTTGCCGAACTGGATATTGCGTATCCGGGTCAACACCTCGCGCTGCAGGCTCTCTTCCAGGTCTTCGTGGTAGATGCCGGCTCCGATGAACCAGTCGAGCGGCGCGAAATACTTGACGAAAGCGATCTTGGGGAAACTCCCGGTAAAGCCTGGCTTGATGAGATTATAGCGGTAGAGGCCCGCTTCCTTGTCGCGAATGATCGAGACGATATCGCCCACCACATCCTGGCCGGTAATCTCCTGAAAATCCACCGCCGACTTGCCCTCGTAATAGGGCTCGTCGGCAAAAAGATCGATAACGCCGCTCGTCACCTGGCCGATAAAGTAATAGCCCCGGCCGTTATTCCAGCGCATCGGCCGCAGCAGTTCGATGATCTTCCAGCGCAGTTCCTCAAGTGTTTTTTCGTCCTTGAACAGCCGGTAGTTATGGGAGGCGATGGTGTAGGCGGCCTGCACCCGTTCGCGGATATCCATCTCGACCTGCAGCTCCGTCTGCTGCCGCCGGTACTTGATGAGTTCGACCACATTGGCAACTTCCTCCTGCAGCCGCACCTCATACTGATGACGATAGTTGTCCTTGATATTGGCGATACTCTCCTGATACGCCTGATATTCATTGATGGCCCAGAAGATGCCGATGAATACGGCCAGCGAGGTGATCACCACCAGCGAGGCGTAAAAGGGCGCAGAGGAAAGGGTGATTTTTCGAAAGAGGTTCACGGCATCACTCCGGCTGGTTCGCCATCTCAGTTATCATCCCGAACCTTGCGGACAATGGGAAAAATCTCGGTGAGATAGATGGCGTCCATGCCCTGATGATCCTGGGGACCGAACTCAAGACTCAGTCCGCCGAGATCGAACTTGCCGACCTCCTCCATGGTCCTGATGAACGACTCACGGGTGAGCTCGCCTTTCACCGCTCGGGCGATCTCGGTAAAAAGCCGGCCGGCGATGAACCCTTCGAGGGAGGTAAAACTGATCTGGGCGTCATGCTGGTACTTGGCCATCGCCGTATGATACTCGCTGATCAGGGTAAGGTCCGAATCCTGCGGCAGGGGAACCACCTGCGACACCACGACTCCGCTACCGTAGCTGCCGAGGGCTTCCCGAAGGCTTTCCGTGCCGACAAAGGAGATGTTGCAGTAGACAATATCCTTGCCGACCTTGTTCTTGCTCAGCTTAATGAATTCGGCACAGGCGGTGTAGGCGCCGACTAGTACCACCGCCTCCGGCTCCGCCTTGTAGATGTCGCGCATCGCTCCCATGACGGCCACCGTGTTGCGCTCGTAGCTGCCCTTCGAGACCAGTTGCCGGCCGCGCTTGGCGAGCGCCCGCTCAATGCCCTCAAGACCGGCAAAGCCATAGCTGTCGTTCTGATAGAAACAGGCAACCCTGGTGAACTTTTTTTTGTCGATAAGGTACGAGGCCAGCTTTTCCATCTCCTGAAAATAACTGGCCCGAATGTTGATGACATAGGGCTGGAATGGGGTCCGCAGAAATTCCGCGCCGGTGAAGGGACCGAAGAAGGGAATCCTCGATTCGTTGACGATGGGAACTACAGCCATCGAGGTCGGCGTACCAACGGCGCCGATCAGGGCGAAGACCTGGTCGTCGGTAATGAGTTCCTTGGTGTTGCGGACCGCCTCGTCAGGTTCGTAGCCGTCATCCCGGCTGAGCAACTTGATCTCCCGGCCGTGGATGCCTCCGTTGTCGTTGACCTGCGAAAAGGCCGCAACAAGCCCCGCCCGCATTTCCCGTCCCAAATTCTGCGCAGGGCCGCTGAGAGCGCAGGACTGCCCGAGAACGAGCGGACTGGTATCGGCCTGTGCCGGTCCCGCGGCCGGCAGAAACGGACAGGATACGAAAACGACAAGAACAAGAAAAAACCTGATCATAGATGTCCAACTGCCGGACAATGGAAAGAAGTTGACAAGAGTAGGTTCTGCGCGTACCTCTCTTAATATCGCAAACCGGCCGCAAACACCATATCTTTTTACACCTCCTCATTCGGAGAAGTCAGTCAAACAGTAGAGAAAAACGAGAATGAACATGCCACAACCCATGAGCACCCGGCTCACCCTATGCCAGTCCACTACCGTCATGACCCCGGAGGGGGTAAGCGAGCAGGAAGAACATCTGGCGATCGAGACGCCCTACAGTATAGCCTTGAACGATGAAACCATCGGCTCCTCGATGGTCCTGCCGATCGGCCTGGAAGAGTTCGGGGCCGGCTTCCTGTTCGGCCAGGGCTATATCAAGCGGCCGGAAGAGATTAAGGAGATCCTGGTCTGCCCGGAGGGCCGCATTGCGGTATACGCCGATGTCGAAATGACCGCCCCCAAGGAAGTAATCATCACCTCGGGCTGCGGCGGCACCGGCAAGATCTCCAGGGAGATGCTGGAGGGGGCCTTCGAGCCGCTGCAGGAATACACCATCTCCTTTCCGGAGATCGGTGCCTTCATCCGCCAGTCCCTGCAGCATTCGCCGCTCGGCCCGCAGACCCACTGCGTCCACGGCTGCGGCTTATGGCAGGACGGCAAACTGCAGGTTTTTTTCGAAGATGTCGGCCGCCACAACGCCGTCGACAAGGTGCTGGGCGCGATCCTCTTGGGGCGGGCTACGCCGAAAGCAGCGATCTATACCACCGGTCGGCTCACGTCCGATATGGTGTTGAAGTGCGCCCGGATCGGCATTCCCATCATCATGTCGCGGACCGCCCCCTCCTCTTTAGGGCTCGCCATCGCCAGGCGGGCCGGCGCGACGCTCATCGCCTATGCCCGGCCGGACCGGCTGAATGTGTTCAATGCGCCGGAACGGATCAGACGGTGAAAGCAATAATTCGTAGAGGCGAATCTTGTATTTGTCCGAGGTGCTCTTGCCCTGCCAAGGGCGATCATAAGGATCGCCCCCATCCTCGGGCGAAAGATTTTTCGTCCCTACATCTGCACCTGCCGCCTCATTTTTTTCTCCCTTCCATCCCAAGCTCGATGAGGCGCTCGAGGAACTGCGGGAAGGGCAGGCCGTGGGCGGCTGCGGCCTGAGGCATGAGACTGGTTGCGGTCATGCCGGGAATGGTATTGGTTTCCAGGAGATGCATGGAGCCGTCGGCGGCGAGGATCATGTCGGTGCGGGAGTAGCCCTTGAGCCGCAAGGCCCGGTGGGCCGCCACGCCGTACTGCTGGGCCAGCGCCGTCTGTTCCGCGCTGATCCTGGCCGGACAGATCTCTTCGGTAGCCCCCGGTTTATATTTCGCATCGTAGTCGAAGAAATCGAAGCCTTCGCCGGGAACGATCTCGATCACCGGCAGGGCTTCGACGTCCCGGTTGCCGAGGACACCTACCGTCAGTTCGCGACCCTTGATATACTTCTCCACCATTACATGACTGTCGTGGCTGAGAGCCCGCTCGATTCCGGCCAGCAGATCCGGTTTGGTCCGGGCCAGGGTGAGACCGAGGCTCGAGCCTTCATGAACCGGCTTGATGACGACGGGCAACCCGAACCGGGCAACCAGCTGGTTGCCGTCCACCTGATCGCTGCCGCTGATTATCAGCCAATCGGCAATCGGCAGGCCGTTCAGCCGATAGAGTTCCTTGGCCAGATGTTTATCCATGGCAATGGCGCTGCCGAGCACTCCCGAACCCTGGTAGGGGACGCCAAGCAGTTCGAGAAAGCCCTGCATCGTGCCGTCCTCGCCAAAGCGGCCGTGGAGCAGGATGAAGGCGAAATCGATTTCCGGCGCATCGGTCGCCAGACGGGCCAGGTCGGTGGCCGGATCGTACCGCCGCACCAGAAATTTCTGCGGATCGAGCGCCTTTTCGACCCCGGCCGCGCCGTTGAGTGAAACCTGACGTTCGCCCGAGGTACCCCCGGCCACTAAAGCAATATGCAGTTTGTCTTCCAGCATTTTATTCCCCCATGTTGTACGAATCGATTGAAAAAAACCGGCCCCGCCGGAGCCATACGTCAGTGTACCACAGCGGCAGGCGGCCTGCACGAAAAGCGCCTAAGAATTCTGCCGGCTCGGTCCCAGAAAAATCCATTGACAAATGTTCCAAAGCTTTAGTATATAAACGAGATTGTTGTCCTGAAACAGGTGCCATTCTGTAAAAAGATCCCAATTACCTGATCTTTTATACAATTCTGAATAATTCGTTAATTAAACGGAGCCGCAAATGATAGAAGTCGAAGTCCGAGGAGATCTTGAGTACGCAATCCGCCAGCTGAAAAAGAAGCTGCAGATAGACGGCATTAAAAGAGAGCTGAAACGTCGTGAGTACTACGAGAAACCGAGCGTGAAGAAGCGCCGGAAGCAGGCGGAAGCCCGCAGAAAACTTCGCAAGTTCAACCGGATAAAAAAATCGATGTAACAAAGCGGCCACTCTCTGAGAGCCGGGTGCACCAGGCTCTCAGAAAAATTCGCCGGTCATCGGATCCTTACCGAGGCACCATCGATACCCCGTCCCTTCCAGAGCATTTCTCCGCAGCCTTCGAGCTGTACCTTCGCTATCTCATCTCCGAAAAGAGACTGGCTGAAAACACCATCGCGGCCTATTCCGCCGACGTCGGCTTGTTTCTGGCCTTCTGCACCTCCGGCAAAAAAATGCGTCCTGAGGACGTCGACCTGGCGACCATCCATGGTTTTCTCCGGCAGCATGGCGCGGTCGACAACGTCTCCCGTCGCACCAATGCCCGGCGCATCTCATCGCTGAAATCATTTTTCGACTTTCTGGTCCGGGAAAACCTGGTCGACCATAATCCCTTTGCCATGGTCGACCTGCCGAAAAGCGGCAGGCTCCTGCCCAAGGCCCTGAGCGAAAAGGAGGTGCGCAGCCTGCTGGCGCCGCCCGTAGCCGCAACCCCCATTGCCGTTCGCGACCATGCCATGCTCTACCTGCTCTATGCCACGGGGCTCCGGGTGTCCGAACTCGTCCGGCTGCCTCTTGCCGCCTGCAATCTTACCGCCGGCTTTGTCCGGGTGATCGGCAAAGGCAACAAGGAACGGCTGGTCCCCTTCGGCGAACAGGCACGACTGCGGATCGAGCATTACCTGAAATCGGCTCGCCCTCTGATCCTGCAAAGCAAGCGGAGCAACTTTCTCTTTGTCACCCGGCGCGGCACCTGCATGACCCGGCTGCGGTTCTGGCAGATTATCCGGAAGAATGCGCTCACGGCCGGCATCACCAAGGATATCTCCCCCCACATGATCCGCCATTCGTTCGCCACCCATCTCCTCAGCCACGGCGCCGATCTCCGCGCGGTGCAGATGATGCTCGGCCATGCCGACATCGCCACCACCCAGATCTACACCCATATCGACCACGCCAGGCTGAAGAGTATCCATAAAAAGTTCCATCCCCGGGGATAGCCCGGATTTCTCATGAACATTGTGTCGATTTCTGGAAGTTGGCTGATATTTCAGCAGGAAACGCTCATTTTTCTTTCACTGGAAATCATACACAATGTTCACCGAAGGCCAGCCGATCTCACCGCGTCTGCAGCGTTGCGAAAGCTTGGTGTATAGGACCACTATGGCACCAAGCTTTGCGCCTCGCATCCACGGCAACCTCGGCTGGTGATAAATCCGGGATAACCCGGATTTCTCTCTTCGGGCAGTAGCAATATTTAGCAAGACAGCATACAATGCCTTTATATTCCTTGAGTTAACCACGAACACCCAAGAACGGACAGCCATGCGTCTCATCACCACCCACCATAACGCCGATTTCGATGGCCTCGCAGCCCTCATCGCCGCCCAGAAAATTTATCCGGACGCAGTCATGGCCTTTGCCGGGTCGCAGGAGCGGAATGTGCGCGAATTCATTTCACAAAGCCTGCTGTACAGTTACGACTTCAGAAAGCTGAAAGACATCGATATCAAAAAGATCGACACCCTCATCCTGGTCGATACCCGCTCGTCCGAACGGATCGGTCAGCTGGCCGAATGCCTGCACAACCCCGGTCTCAAGATCCATATCTACGATCACCATCCCCAGAACCGCGGAGACCTTTCCGGCGAGGTCGAAGTGGTCGAGGACGTCGGTTCGACCACCACCATCCTCATGAATATCCTGAAGGAAAAAGAAATCGTGATTACTCCCGCCGAGGCGACGATATTTGCTCTCGGCATCTACGAGGATACCGGTTCCTTAACCCACCTGACCACCACCCCCGCAGACCTCCGGGCGGCGGCCTGGCTGGTGGAAAAAGGCGCCAAGCTCGATCAGGTGGCCCAGTTCATCACCCACGAACTGACTTCGGGCCAGATCTCGATGCTCCACGAGCTGATGAAAAACGCCAAGCAGTACACCATTCAGGGGATTCCCGTAGTGGTGGTGACCCACTCGCTGCCCGAATACGTCGACGAGTTCGCCCTCATCGTCCGGCGATTCATGACCATGGAAAATCTCAATGTCCTCTTTGCCTTGATCTCCATGGGCGGCCGGGTCTACCTCATCGCCCGCAGCCGGATCGCCGACGTCAACGTCGGTATCATCGCCCGCGATCTCGACGGCGGCGGCCACGCCACCGCCGCTTCGGCAACCTTGAAGGATCTGACCCTCATCGAGGCCCAGGAAAAGCTCATCCACACCCTGCACCGCCATATCCGCCCGCAGCCCATCGCCAGCGAAATGATGTCGAAACCGGCCATCACCATGCTGCCGGATGCCACCATTACCGAGGCGAAAGCCCTGCTCACCCGCTATAACATCACCGCGGCCCCGGTGCGGGAGGACATCCGCACGGCGCGGGACAGCAGCCATTCCATCCTCGGCATCATCACCCGGCAGATTGTCGAAAAGGCGGCCCACCACAGCCTGGGCGACCGGCCGGTCAGCGAATTCATGACCACCGAGGTCAAGACGCTGCCGCTGAACGCCACCCTGGCCGATATCCAGGAACTGATCATAGAGAACCGTCAGCGCCTTATCCCGATCGTCCAGAACCGGGCCCTGATGGGGATCATCACCCGCACCGATCTGCTGAACCGGCTGGTCAACGACCCCTCCCACCTGCCGAAAAATCTGCTCCACGAGTCGGAGCACCCGTCGCTCGCCAGGATGCGCAACCTCAGTTCGCTGTTGGTCGAGTGTCTCAGCCGGGAGATGATCCAGCTGCTGCAGACCATCGGCGAGGTGGCCAAGAAACTCGGCTGCAACGCCTTTGCCGTTGGCGGTTTTGTCCGCGATCTGCTCTTGAAGAAGACCAACCTCGATCTCGATATCGTGGTCGAAGGGGACGGCATCGTCTTCGCCAAGGTCCTCGCCCACCATCTGGACGGCCGGTACCGAACCCACGAGCGCTTCAAGACCGCCATGGTGCTCATGCCGGACGGTTTCAAGATAGATATCGCCACTGCTCGGCTCGAATACTACGAGTACCCGGCCGCCATGCCGACGGTGGAACTGTCGTCGATCAAGCTCGACCTGTACCGCCGCGATTTCACCATCAACGCCATGGCCATCCACCTCAACCCCGAGCATTTCGGCACCCTGATCGACTTCTTCAACTGCCAGAACGACCTCAAGCAGAAGACCATCAAGGTCCTGCACAATCTCAGTTTCGTCGAGGACCCGAGCCGAATCTTCCGGGCGATTCGCTTCGAGAAGCGGATGGAATTCCAGATCTCGCCGCACACCAGGCGGCTGATTGTCAATGCGGTCAATATGAAACTGTTCGGCAAGACCAACGATGCGCGTTTTCTCTCCGAACTGAAGATCATCATGTCCGAGGAAAACCCCCTGCCGGCGATAGAGCGGCTGGCCGAGTTCGATCTCTTCCAGTTTCTCTGGCCCGATCTCCGCCCCCACTACAAGTTCGACCGGCGGTTTCTGCATGTGCTGACCCAGGCTCAGCTGGCCATTTCCTGGTTCCGGCTGCTCTACCTGGATAACAACTGCCAGAACTGGATTGTTTATCTGCTGGCGATCATGTCGAGGTCACGACTGGCCGAACTGGCCGCCTTCTGCCGGCGCTTCGAGGAAACACCCAAAACAACGGAATTCCTGATCGAGCAGAAGGAACGGGCCGACGACGCCGCCAACCAGCTGGCCCGGGAGAATCATCTGAAAAACAGCCGGATCGTCGAGATGCTCGAAGAGATCAGCATCGAGGGCCTCCTGTACATCATGGCCATCGCCCGGAAAAACAGCGTGAAAAAGGCAGTCTCCCACTATGTGACCACCCTCCAGCATATCGAGCCGTTTCTCCATGGCAAGGATCTGATCAAGATGGGCTACAAGCCGGGGCCGGATTTCAAAAAGATCCTCTCCTTCCTGAAAAACAACCGGCTCGACAACCTGGTGCACGACCGGGAGGAAGAAATCGCCCTCCTGGAGAAAACCTTCCCGCGTCCGACAGCGTGATCGACCGGGACGCCGAACGTCCCGCACCCGGCAAAAGAACCGCAGTATCGCTCATTTCGCTTTATCGTTTCGTGGTTTATAGAAAAGATGGTCGCCGACCTCGGCCGTCCTGGCATATTTTTCGGCCCATTCCGGCGACACCTTGCGGTGATGGAAATAGAGCGCACCGTCGGTTCGATCTACCAGTTGCCGGTTGAGCGCCTTCCGGGCGATCTCCTTGGCGACAGCGTAACGTTTCTCCTCCTCCACGTCGTCAGGCCGCCCGTCGCACCACCAGGAGAACTGGCAGTCTCCCTTTTCCCTGCCTTGCCTGACAACTTTGCAAACCGTGTCCGGAAAGCCTTCGTGACCAAGCCGATTCATGACCACATTGGCGATCGCCTCCATGCCGTCGGCATTCTCGCCCTTGGCCTCCCAGTAAACGGTCCGGGCGAGGCAGGTGATCGCATCGTCCAAAGGTTCCTCGCCCGCCGGATCGACGGCCTGAGCTTCGGCCCTGTTGATGATCGCGGATCGCGGCGCAGGCTCTTCTGCTCCCTCGGATGCCGCCGACCGCTCCAGAGTCGACGCCTTACTCTCGGCCACTTCCGCCTGCTGGACCCGGTCGGCCGCAACCGCCTGGCCGA
>MGTI01000043.1:0-845 GCA_001799365.1 Desulfobacterales bacterium GWB2_56_26
AAAGGCTATGTCTTGCCTTTTCCGATTCAGGTCAAGGCTATCCCTGCCGTTCTGTCCGGAAAAGATATCATGGAAAGGCTATGTCTTGCCTTTTCCGATTCAGGTCAAGGCTATCCCTGCCGTTCTGTCCGGAAAAGATATCATGGCCGTGGCGGAAACCGGTACCGGGAAGACTGCCGGTTTTACCCTGCCTTTGCTGCAACGCCTGTCAGGCGGAAAAAGAGTGCAGTCCAACCATATCCGGCTCTTGATTCTGGAGCCGACCCGCGAGTTGGCGATCCAGGTGGCCGAGAATGTTGCAGCATTTGGAAAATATCTTTCGCTGAAGTCGGGCGTGGTCTACGGCGGGGTAAAGATTAATCCACAGATGATGAAACTGCGGGGTGGGCTGGATGTGCTGGTGGCAACACCGGGACGTTTGCTTGATCTGTATGGTCAGAATGCAGTGAAGTTTTTGCAGGTGGAAACTTTGGTGCTGGATGAGGCAGATCGGCTGCTTGACATGGGTTTTCTTGGCGATATCCTTAAAATCATTGATCTGCTGCCAAAAAGGCGACAAAATCTTCTTTTTTCGGCCACATTTTCTGACGACATCCGAGCGCTGGCAGGCAACTTGCTCCGAAATCCACAGAAGATAGAGGTTGGTCAAAAAAACTCAACGGCAACGGGCGTGAAGCAATGGCTCTATGAGGTAGACAAGAACAGGAAGGCTGCTTTGCTTTGTCACCTGATTCGCCAAAATGACTGGCAACAGGTACTGGTCTTTACCCGAACAAAAGACGGCGCCGACCGGCTGGTTCAGAAACTCGATGGGCATGGCATTTCCGCCGCTGCAATTCACGGGG
>MGTI01000043.1:883-6919 GCA_001799365.1 Desulfobacterales bacterium GWB2_56_26
CTCAAAGCGGGTGGCATTCGTGTCCTGGTGGCAACCGACATCGTTTCACGGGGTATTGATATCAATGAACTGCCTCAGGTTATTAATTTCGATCTACCGAAAGTTGCTGAAGATTATATTCATCGCATCGGTCGTACCGGTCGTGCGGGTTTGCCTGGCGAGGGAATCTCGCTGGTGAGTGCCGACGAGGTGAAGCTTCTCGAAGCGATCGAGAGTTTAATCCGACAGACTCTGATGCGAGAAGTAGTGACAGGTTTTATTCCGACACATAATGTTCCACTCACTCGCCTGGCAAAGGTGCGCCCCAAGAAACCGAAAAAACCTAAAATTCCAAAACAAGTCCAGGAGCAGTTAAGTGATAAAGGTCGGAGAGTGGATGGGGATCAGAAACATGCCAGCGGCAAAACTCAGAAAAAAAGAGGTGGCAAACACGGCGTTGCTGAAAATTTGAAAGAGGCGACGCCTACAGGCAGTAGAGGCCAAAGGCAAGTACGTGGTGCTGCATCCCGAAAGAAACGTTGAATTTGAAAGTGGTTAAAAGAAGAAGAAAATAACAGAGAAAAAGCGGACATCCAGAGATTCTCAATACCCTCATAAGTAACTGGAGTAACTATTATAACCAGCAGGCAGGCCTGCTTTAACATCAAACCGCCTTGATTTCCCCCGCTTCCGTTGCTAGAGTCGCTTCAATATAAGATGTTTTTTTTCGGTTACCGGCAGACACGATCAAAGGACGGCTTCATGATTCAATCCATTCTCGCTATCAGCATCGGCGCATCGGCGGGGGCGGTTTTGCGCTGGCTGCTCGGCCTCTCTCTTAATTCGCTGTTTCCGACGGTTCCGCCGGGGACGCTGGCGGCCAACATGATCGGCGGGTACCTGATCGGAGTTGCCGTGGCCGTCTTTGCCGGACATCCGGAGTTTGCGCCGGAGTTGCGGCTTCTGGTCATTACCGGATTTCTAGGGGGGCTGACCACCTTTTCCACCTTCTCGGCCGAGGTGACCGTCCTGCTTCAGCAGGGGCGGCTGCTTTGGGCGGGGCTGGCGATTTCGGTCCATGTGGTCGGGTCGCTGGTCATGACTTTGCTTGGTCTTGCGACGGTGGCCCTGATTCAGCGCAGTTGAAAGGAGGATTTTATGCATGGTTATCAACTGACCTTTTTCACCCAGCAGGACCGCAAGCATCACGGCCTGCCGCTCGCCCAGTGGCTGTTGGAAGAGGCTCGCAATATCGGGATCAGCGGGGCGACGCTCATCCAGGCGGCGGAAGGCTTCGGCCATGATCGCAAGATCCGATCCGCCCACTTTTTCGAACTCACCGACCAGCCCCAGGAGGTGACCATGGCGGTCTGCGAGGCCGATGCGGCGCGGCTTTTTGCGCGGCTGAAGGAGGAAGGGATCAACATCTTCTTCGTCAAATCTCCCATCGAATTCGGCATGACCGGTGACCTGCCGTGTTAACCGCCCTGCGCAACCTGCCCCGAACTATCTGGCTGATCGGCCTGATCAGCCTCATCAACGACTCTGCCTCGGAGATGATCTATCCGCTGATCCCGCTCTACCTCTCGTCGGTGCTGATGGCCGGCCCCAGGGCGCTCGGCATCATCGAAGGGATCGCCGAGGCCACCGCCAGCCTTTTGAAGCTCTTTTCCGGGGTCATCTTCGACCATACCCGAAAGGCCAAGCCCTGGATTGTCTTCGGCTATAGTCTCGCGGGCTTCGGCCGGCCGCTGATCGCTGTCGTCACCAGTTGGCCGGCGCTGCTCGCCATCCGCTTTGCCGACCGGGTGGGCAAGGGTCTCAGGACCTCGCCCCGCGACGCCCTGCTGGCTGCCAGTGCCGGGGTCGAGATGCGGGGGATGGCCTTCGGACTCCACCGGGCGATGGATAATGCCGGGGCGGTGGTGGGGCCGCTGGTAGCCTCCCTGCTGCTCGCCGTAGGCTTCTCGCTGAAGGGCGTTTTCCTCTGGTCGATCGTTCCCGCCCTGTTGTGCCTGGGGTTGTCCCTTGCCCTCAAGGAGCCGGATAACGGCGCAGCGCCGATGGTCAAGCGGTTCAATTTCCGGCTGACCGATATGCCGCCGGTCTTCAAACGGTATCTGGTGATCGTCGCCCTCTTCACCCTGGGCAATTCGTCCAACATGTTCCTGCTGCTGCGGGCACGGGAACTGGGAGTGCCGCAGGCACAGATACCCCTTTTGTGGGCGGCGGTATCGGTGGTGGCAATGCTGTTCTCGACGCCGCTTTCGGCCCTGTCGGATAAATGGGGCCGGGTCCGTCTCCTGACTGCCGGCTACCTCGCTTACGGACTATTCTATTTCCTCATGGGCGGGATTGCCCGGGACGGGCTGATTCTCTTTACCCTGTTCGCCTTCTACGGCCTGTTCATGGCCGCCACCGAGGGGGTGGAAAAGGCCCTGGTTGCCGATCTCGCCCCGGAAGGGCTGCAGGGCAAGGCCTTCGGCTGGTTCAATTTGACGGCTGGGATTATGCTGCTGCCTGCGTCGGTGGTTTTTGGCTGGCTGTATCAGCAGTTCTCGCCGCTTGTGGCCTTTGGTTTTTCGGGGGGATGTGCGGTGCTGGCCGCGGTGCTCCTTGTTATTTGGATGAGGCCTGGGCGACGGGTGTGAAACTGTGGGCGAAAGATTTTTCGCCCTTACGCCCGCCAACACGACATAAAGGGCCATAACCAGATCAATCGAAAGTAATCCTCCCTCAAAGAGCCACAGCCCGGTCCATTACCGATGGATGCCTGACACACATAAGGTTTTTATGGCACTTTTTTTGCTTCCTGTTGAAAACAGGAAAACACGCCCGAAGCCAGCCTCATCCGATCCATACAACTCTACCAGGTCGAACGCCCATGAAGCAGAAACATGGCAGATGGTATACGGCTGTGCAGGCCTTGCGGACCAGGCTGCTGCGGAGTAGGTGCCTCACCGCAACTCTTGCGGCTCTCACATCACTTCTTGCCGGCTGCAGCGAGCTAGTCCTCTTCAACCCCAAGGGTCCCGTCGGCGAGATCGAGCGGTTCATCATCCTCACGGCATTTGCCCTCATGCTGGTCGTGGTGCTGCCGGTTATTGCCATGGCCGTCTGGTTCACCCGGAGGTACCGCATAGGCGGCGGCAAAGAGCATGAATATCTCCCGAAATGGAGCTACTCCCGCAATATCGAGCTGGCCATCTGGCTGATCCCCACGGTTATCGTCACGGCGCTCGTGGCCCTGATCTGGAACTCCACCTACCGGCTCGACCCTTACACTCCCATTGAGTCCACTGCAAAACCGGTCATTATCGAAGCGGTGTCGCTCGACTGGAAATGGCTCTTCATCTACCCGGAGGAAAACATCGCCGTGGTGAATGAGCTGGTCTTCCCGTCCGGCGTCCCCCTCGCCTTCCGGCTTACCTCGGATACGGTGATGACCTCGTTTTTCATCCCCCAGCTGGGCAGCCAGATCTACGCCATGGCCGGAATGCAGACCCAGCTCCATCTTTTAGCCCACAATCCGGGGAGTTATTTCGGCCAGAACCAGCAGTTCAGCGGCACCGGCTACGCCCACATGACTTTCGAAGCCCTTGCCACCTCCCCCGAAGAGTATTCTGCCTGGCTGGATAAGCTGCGGCAATCGCCGGAAGCCCTTGATATGGGCCGATACGAAAAATTGGCAAAGCCGACCTCCGGATACCCAGTGACTTATTTCTCGTCGGTAGCACCGGACCTGTTCAATCTGATTATTGGAAAACACTGCCCTAAGCATGAGCCGGAGGACAGTCCCGGGCCCCGTGATCAGCGCGAACCCGAGGATGGCTCCCGCGCCATGCGCGGGGAATACAGTTTTAAGCCCTAACGATTGCCCAAAAATCGCCGTCCGTCAGAGAGGGAGACCGCTATGTTTGGAAAATTGAGCCTTGCCGCAGTTCCGTATCACGATCCGATCGCCATGAGCGCCGTGGTGGGCTCGATCCTGCTGGGCATTGCCGTCGTCGCCCTCATCACCTACTATCGCAAGTGGACCTACCTGTGGACAGAATGGCTGACCAGCGTCGATCATAAACGGATCGGCATCATGTATATCGTCGTGGCCGCGGTGATGCTCTTGCGGGGCATCTCCGACGCCATCCTGATGCGGGGCCAGCAGGCCGTCGCCGTCGGTATGTCCCAGGGCTTCCTGCCGCCCGACCACTTCAACCAGATCTTCAGCGCCCACGGCACGATCATGATCATTTTCGTGGCCATGCCGTTTTTGTCCGGCCTGATGAACATCGTGGTGCCGCCCCAGATCGGCGCCCGGGACGTGGCCTTTCCCTTCCTCAATTCGCTCAGTTTCTGGCTGACCGTGGCCGGCGGTTTGCTGGTCATGCTGTCGCTCGGCCTGGGAGAATTTACCAAGGCCGGCTGGTCGGGCTATACGCCGCTCACGGAAATGCAGTACAGCCCGGGGACGGGGGTCGATTACTGGCTGTGGGCCTTCCAGATCGCGGGGATGGGGTCGCTCCTCACCAGCATCAACTTCATCGTCACCATCATGAGGATGCGGACCCCGGGCATGAAACTTTTCCATATGCCGCTTTTCGTCTGGAACTCCCTGTGCACCTCGATTCTCATCCTCTTCGCCTTCCCGGTGCTGACCGCGGCGCTGGCCATGCTGTCGCTCGACCGGTATCTGGGAATGCATTTTTTCGGCACCACTCACGGCGCCAATACGATGATGTACGTCAACCTGTTCTGGATGTGGGGCCACCCGGAAGTCTATATCGTCATCCTGCCGGCTTTCGGTGTATTTTCGGAGGTTACCGCCACATACTCCGGTAAGCCGCTGTTCGGCTACACCTCGATGGTCTGGTCCACCATCGCCATCACCGTTCTCTCCTTTGCCGTCTGGGTCCACCATTTCTTCACCATGGGGGCGGGTCCGGACGTCAACCTCTTCTTCGGCGTCGCCACCATGATCATCGCCGTGCCGACCGGCCTCAAGATCTTCACCTGGTTGCTCACCATGTACCGCGGTTTCGTCCGTTTCGACTCGCCGATGTTCTGGACCGTCGGCTTCATCACCACTTTCGTGATCGGTGGCATGACCGGCGTGATGCTGGCCGCGCCGCCCGCCGATTTCGTGCTGCACAACAGCCTGTTTCTGATCGCCCATTTCCACAACGTGCTGATCCCCGGGGCGCTTTTCGGCTATTTCGCCGGCTTCACCTACTGGTTCCCGAAGGCGATGGGCTTCCGTCTCAACGAAAAATGGGGCAAACGCGCCTTCTGGGGTTGGCTCATCGGCTTCTACCTTGCCTTCATGCCCCTCTACTTCCTCGGTTTCATGGGAATGCCCCGCCGCATGGCCCACTACGCCAACGAGGCCTGGCACCCCCTGCTGCTCGTGGCCGCTTTAGGCACCGCCGCCATCTCCTTTGGTCTGCTCAGCCAGATCATCCAGATGTATGTGAGCATCAGGGATCGTCACGTAAGCCGAGACCTGACCGGCGACCCCTGGAACGGCCGGACTCTCGAATGGGCGACCGCCTCGCCGCCGCCCGTCTATAACTTCGCCAGGATACCGGAAGTTCATGGCCGCGACCCCTTCATCGAGATGAAGGAACAAGGCACCGCCTATCAGCGTCCGGAAAAATATGAGGATATCCATATGCCGAAAAATACCGCCTGCGGCTTCATTCTGGGCATGGCGGCCTTTGTCCTCGGCTTCGCCCTGATCTGGTATATCTGGTGGCTGGCCGTCGTCAGCGTACTTGCGATGCTCGTAACCATCGTCGTCCGGGCCTACGACGACGATATCCATTACATCCTGCCGGCAGCCGTTGTCGAACGTACGGAAAACGAACGCTTCCGGCGCCTCGCGGCCGCAGGCGGGCCGGCATCTCCCCCTTTCCCGAGGAGTTGAGCCATGACACCCGAGGCGATCCATACCACCGCCGCTCCAGGCAGAAACCTTGCCCACGCCGAACATGACGCCACGGACAACCAGGCAATGGGCTTCTGGCTCTACCTGATGTCCGACCTGGTGATCTTCGCGACCAT